>CAZCLS010000037.1:0-7893 GCA_964499565.1 uncultured bacterium | reverse complement strand
TTCAAGATACCCTTCCGCCGTGCCGTAATAATCTTTCGCGATCGAATCGCGCTGCTCAGTGAATGGAAATGCCATGAATACACGTTCGGGTGCGTGTCGAGTCTCGATCCAGGTGTTCCCCCGCCACGGCATGTGACTGTACTGAAAGCCATTTGTCGCGGTACGGTTGTCGGTGTGATCGCCGTCCATGACCGCGTCACCCCCGATATAACTGCCCTGCCCTACTTGGGGGTCTCTCGACATCGCGTAATTTCCGCCCTGGTGCGCTTTGCCTTTAACCGTGGCATAATCACGCACTATTGCCCCATTGTCCACCACCGCATGTTCCAGTATCCGGGCATGCCCGCTGATTATCGCACTCACTACTTTAGCGTAATCACGTACCTTGGCGTTGTCTCTCACTACCGAGTTGCCACCAATAAACGCGTGCCCGCTGATTACTACCGCGTTGCTCACTACCGCGTTGCTGCATACAACCGCAAAATCTTCGATGCGTGCTGTGTCATACACTCTGGCGTTATCCAACACCATCGCCCGCGGTCCCACGTATGCCGTCGGTGCGACAACCGCCGAGTCGGCCACTGTTCCGCCGCCGTTCGGATGCACATGGCTCCTGCCTGCGGCAACCGGAGCGCTTTCATACGGTACTGCCCCTGTCACCTGCACTTCATACAACATTCGCTGTCTCTGCGGATGCCATTGATACGGCTGCTGGCCGTCATTCTGGTCTCCGTATATGAATTCGTCCGGTGTGCCAGCCACGACAAGGAACACCCGGTTTTCATCCGCGGCCAATGGTACCGAATTCGTTCCCACGTTCCATAAATCGCTGTAACGCGTTTCGCCCTTGTCATTCTCGATTACAATGCTCGCGCGCCAGTCCGATCCTCTCTTCCTGTCCGGCAACCCATGAAAATTAACCGTCACGACCCGGCCGTCTCCCGCGCCTTCCGGTACTAATTGCTGGATGGTGTATCCCGTCTGCATCGGTGCCATCTCCAACGGTACCTGCCACCATGTCGGGTCGTCCGCTTTGCGGCGTAATTCCGCCTGCAATGGATACGGCACGTTCTTGCGCATGCCTTTCTGGTTGCGGTAATCCCAGGTCACGTTTCGGCGAGCGTAATACCCCATTATGTCCTTCACCGACACGTCCGGAACGAGCTTCTGCAATGTTTCATATATCGTTTCCCCGCGCCCTTTCTGCCATAAGTCGGCATGAATGCCGAATCCCAGGCCGTCCAGGTTATCGGGATTTTCCTCTATGTAACATAACAACGGCCAGCATAGATAATAATGTATGCCGTGCGTCAGATAATAATTTGCGCTGTCGGTAAATCCTTTCTCCACATTGCTCGTTTCGGGAAATACATTGTCATACCAGCACAGCCATTGCTCGCGCAGATAGTTCGGACTCGCTTCACCCCAGACCTCTCCGGGACGCCCGCCCTGCGCCATCAGAATCACATGCCCATATTCGTGCGGTATCACCCATCCCGGCGGGTCGACTCCCAGGCCGTTGGGATGAACATTAAACGTATTTCCTCCACCCCAGAATCCATCCGCCATACACTGGAACCTGACTTTGAAATGCCCCTTCTCATTCACAAGCGGTTCCTTCAAGCGCAGGTGCTTGACATACAACGCCCAAACCTCTTCGGCATTTCGAAGGTTACCGAGCGCTGTCGCTTCATTCACTCCATTGCTCGCCGCTCTGAAATCATTCCAGATGAATACAAAATGCTTGGACTCAATTGTGTGTTCATCTTCCTTGGGCTCGTAATCATTGATGTACACCGGTTCGGTCTCATCGCCGATCCGCAGTGTCTCCAGCTCTATCCCGCTCTTGTCAGTTTTTCCCGGCCGCAGGTTGATATCATGCAATTTCCCCCGCCACCATTTCTCCAGTCCCATGTACACCCGGTACACATGAATTTTTCCGTCTTTGACAAGATTCGTGTTTGCTAAAGTCACCATCCGCGTTTCATCAAACCCGGTCGTCACAAAAATGTTGCTGACCCCGGCATCTTTGACGCCGTAATACAGGTAGACATCACCATCATAGTTCTGCGGTATTTTCATCAAGATATCGATAAAATCGTTGTATCCCAGATTCAGGTCTATTCCATCCGCGATTCCCATGCGCGACCAGCCTGCGACACCGGCCGTCGTATCCCCCACTGTAAGGCTGAAATGGGAGGTTAACGTTATTGCGGGCTCAATGGTCAACAACGCCGTGTCAGCCGCATAGCCCGGTGCGCACAACCCGAGTAATGCAATTATTCCTAATCCCAATAGTGTCTGCAACAGTTTTGATTGTGCCGGCCGATTGAATTTTTTCATAGTATGTCTCCTGAAAATCTATAAGTAATTTAGACTGCGAAACGCTCAGTATATTCATCCCTCGCATTGATATCGAATAAATCATAGCACAATCTCACCCAAAATAGAATGTCAGTAATTGTCATTTACATATCCACTGCATTGCCTGGTACTATACTTTTCCCCCGTCTGATTGGTTGGTTTCCTGAAGTGGTCCTGGAACCATTAAAAAATGTGGCCGACGGAGAGTCTGGCCAAAGCCAGGCGAACCGGTGGATTGTGAGCAGTTATACCGCAGGTGAATCAGTTTTATTTACTCTCTATCCGCTCACGCAAACCATTAATTGCATTTTGGGTCGTTTGATACTTTGACCCGCCCCCTCCCACAAATATCATTGTCTCATTATTCCGCGTCAGCGCATTGATCATGCGGCGCGCATCATCCGGCCGGCCTTTATCAATATACTGCCCGGCCAGATAATATTGCATCGTTGGTACAGCCTTCAAATTCCAATCGGTAACGATATCGCTGAAATTATCATTTTCAGCCAGCATGCCATAATACCGTTCAGCATCTTCAAGATTATTTTTAAGGGCCGACATCATCGCGCTTTCCGCTATAATCATTCCGGTCGCGTTGGCATCCGGATATTTTTCAAGCAATTCTTTCATTGCTACCTCCCGCTGTTCCGGATTGTCTTTGCGCCCCCAGACGAATCGCGCTTCCTCGTATAAATCTTTTAGCTCTTCATCATATGTTTCCGTATCGGCTGTGTGTAATGCTTGATTCATTTCTTCCATTCTTTCCCGATGTGTAGCAATCAACTTTCGTTCATA
The DNA here is from genome assembly GCA_964499565.1 of uncultured bacterium. Lineage (GTDB taxonomy): Bacteria > Auribacterota > UBA3054 > UBA3054 > CAZCLS01 > CAZCLS01. The sequence goes on along the minus strand of CAZCLS010000037.1, from coordinate 4,734 downwards.
ATATTCATCGTAAACCTGTTTCATTATTGATTGATCAACTGCGTCGTTTGTCGCGATAGTTTTCATACCCGAAGCGTCAACAATCTGTTCAAGCTGAAACATTGAATCATTCATGGCTACAAGAATATCACTCATGTGCGCGCTTATATCTCCTGTTCCAGCTGCTGCGCGAGTAGAAGGGCGTTCTACGCTCCGCTGGTCTAAGCTTGCCAGTGAATTGCTGAGTGCTGTCAGTTGTCCTTCAAACATGCTGATCTTTTCCTGCAGTACCATTATCTGCTTTCCAGCAGATGTTTTTTTGATCACTGATATTTCCTTATATGCCTTATTACCGATAATACCGGCAAATATAAACGCACCTGCAGATAGTAGTAATGCTATAGCACTCGTATACTGATTGATTTTCATACTGTCATTCCTTAGTGTTCTTAAATTCGCAATTGAACTCAGCATCCTGAACCATTCATTAATTATACAATACCATTTGTACATCCACAAGCTTGAGTAATGCTCATTCAGCTTCTCACAATTTTCATGCATGTTTCGAGCCCGGTATGTTTAACGGCATACAGGCAGGCTGGAAGCCCTGCCCTACCCGCCGACCACGTAAAAAAATGAAAACCGGGGTCGGATCGAGCTAAACTGTTCCTATAATTAATCTTAACCCCTGGTCGCCCCCTGTTTTTACCCTTATCTTTTTCATTGCCATATAGTTAGCTCGGTCCGACCCCAATTCGTCCAAATTTCCCCAATTTCAGAATTTTATGTCATTTATCCTGGAAATATGATAAAATATATTGCGTCGATTTTTTATTTTTGATGTATACCATATATGAGGAGTCAATTATGAATCCCGTCAGAACCTTTCTAAAATGCTGCTTGTTCTTACTTTCTCTGTCATGTGCAGTTCACGCGAATAATCTTATCGTGACAAACGTTTCTTTAGTAAATGTTTCCGGCGATACCGCGGAAATTCAATTCGATATCTCCTGGTCGAATTCATGGCGTTATACCGAAGTTACTACAGAAAGATATATCACTAATCATGACGCGGCGTGGGTCTTTATTAAATTCCGTGTTGGTGTTGAATGGCAACACGCCTGGCTTGCCGCTTCAGGTCATTCGCCTTCTGCCGGCGCAAAAATTGATGTCGCTTCAAATGGCGGATACACAAATATCGGCGCTTTTATTTATCGTTCCGAAGATGGCAATGGGAATTTTATCGGTAATCATATGCGGCTCCGATGGGATTTTTCTAAACATGGTTTGACTAAAACTAATAATGTCGATATTAGTGTTCATGCTATTGAAATGGTATATATTCCTGAACGAAAATTTTATGTTGGGTCCGGCGGCTCGGAAAGTTATCCTTTTTATAAATATCCCAAAGGTACAGAGCCCTATTATATTAAAAATTACGGTGCTATAAATGTCGGCGCGATTACAGGTGATTTGTATTATGTTGGCAGTGGCGACAAAGCAGGTCCTATTCCCGCTGCTTTCCCGAATGGCTTTTCTCCCTTTTATTGCATGAAATATGAAATCACACAGGGGCAATACGCGCAATTCCTTAATTTTTTGCCGGGAGGTTACGACTTTCAACATTATCCTGACGCATTCGGGCTGTCCCGCCATACAATCCATTTGACAAATGGAAACTATGTCGCCGATGCGCCCGACAGAGCTTGTAACTATTTGGCCTGGTCGGATGTTTACGCGTATCTTGATTGGTCGGGGTTGCGGCCTATGACGGAATTAGAATTTGAAAAAGCATGTCGCGGACATCTCACGCCCATTCCAAATGAATACGCCTGGGGGGATACAATTAGTGTAAGAGCTACAAGCTTTGATGGCGTTGATGGCAGCGGAACAGAAACTGTACATGAAGTAACCGCAAACTGCAATTACAACAATGGCATTCCGGGTCCAATCCGCGTTGGTATATTCGCTAAGCCGGGTACTATTCGTCATCAGTCCGGCGCGGGTTACTATGGCGTGATGGAGTTGTCGGGAAATATACAAGAGCAGGTTGTTACTGTCGGTAATGCTGAAGGCCGCGCGTTTACAGGAAATAATGGCGATGGGTCAGTCCTGACAGCACCTCCTTCGTGGCCGGCAAGCGCTACTGCAACAGGGAGTGGATCAAGAGGCGGGCATTGGGCAGAAAATAATATAGTATATTTGAGAACATCCAACCGCATTTATGCAATGGGAACCAATCCGACAAGAAATCCTTACACCGGCGGTCGCGGAGTTCGTTCAGCGCAATAATCCAATAATTCAGCAAGGAGCCTATCATGAAACTCCCTAAAACTCTTCTAAAATGTTCGCTCTTATTATTTGCTCTTTCTTATACGGTGCTTGCAAATAACATGACCGTTACAAATGTTTCTATCGTAAATGTCGCCGGCGGCTCCGCCGATATTCAATTCGATATTTCATGGTCGAATTCATGGCGCTGGACTGAAACTGTCTCAGGGAAAAATATCACTAATCATGATGCAGCGTGGGTCTTTATTAAATTTCGTGCAGGTGTTGAATGGCAGCACGCCTGGCTTGCCGCTTCGGGTCATTCGCCTTCTGCCGGCGCTAAAGTTGATGTCGCTTCAAACGGTGGCGATACAAATATCGGCGCTTTTGTTTATCGAAACGCGGATGGGCATGGTAATTTTGTTTGTAATACTATGCGGCTCCGATGGGATTTTTCTAAAAATGGTCTGACTAAAACTAATAACGTCGATATTAGTGTTCAAGCAATCGAAATGGTTTATGTGCCGGAACGCGCGTTTTATGTTGGGTCCGGCGGCTCGGAGCTGTATCCTTTTTACATGTATCCAAATGGTACAGTGCCTTATTATATAACTAATAACGCTGCTATACATGTCGGCGCGAATACCGGCGAGTTGTATTATTCCAGCCAAGGCGACAGATCAGGTCCCATTCCCGCTGCGTTCCCGAAAGGCTTTTCTTCTTTTTACTGTATGAAATATGAAATTACACAGGGGCAATACGCGAAATTTCTTAATTATTTACCGAGTGGCTATGATTATCAACACTATCCTGATGTATTCGGGCTGAACCGCCATACGATACATTTAGTGAATGGTAATTATATTACTGACACGCCGGACAGAGCATGTAATTATTTGGCGTGGTCAGATGTCTCCGCGTATTGTGATTGGGCGGGTTTACGTCCTATGACGGAATTAGAATTCGAAAAAGCTTGTCGGGGTCCTTTAACGCCGATTCCAAACGAATATCCATGGGGAGATACTATAAGAACTGCTATTGTCAGTTATGACGGCGTGGATGGCAGTGGGGCAGAAACAGCTTTTCCAACTAATGCGAATTGTCATTTTTTTTATAATAGCACTGCAACAATCGGTCCAACTCGTGCCGGTATATTTGCGCGCCAGGGAACCACACGCCATCAGGCCGGCGCAAGCTATTCCGGCATTATGGAGTTAGGCGGGAATCTTTGGGAACAAGTCGTTACTGTTGGAAATCCTCAGGGACGCTCTTTTAACGGCTGTCACGGCGATGGCTATCTTCAAACAGCAGAACAGACTTGGCCAATAAGTACCGGAGCGGGCAAGCGTGGCGGAGATTGGTCGAGTCACACTTATTATGATTACTCAGGTTATATCCGGATTTCCGACCGCTATGCAGCCACTGCTATAGCGGGCAGAGACCATTTTTCCGGTGGCCGTGGAGTTCATTCAGCTCAATAAATTTGATCGCCATGAAAATATATATAAAAGTTTTAACTTTGTGTTTGCTTATCCAAACCTTTACGCCGGTTTGTTTCGGATACACAAATCAATTTTCAGGCGGCTCGTTTGATGGGTATAATGAAGCACATACTTTGGGACAATCAGACTTTGTTACCATTCAATTTAATCAACGGTATGGCGGCGGCTCGTTTGATGGATATGATGACTCAATCTTCGGGCAATCAGGCGCTGGTGATGACGTAAATTCTAAACAACGGTATGGCGGCGGCTCGTTTGATGGATATGATGACTCAATCTTCGGGCAATCAGGTAGTGATGATGATGTAAACTCCAATCAACGGTATGGCGGCGGCTCTTTTGATGGATATTCTGATGCGACTTTTATACAATCAGGGGCAGCGAATGCCGATATGAATTCTAAACAACGCTTTGGCGGTGGATTTTTTGATGGGTATGATAATGCGATGTTTACCCCATCAGGGGCAGGGAATGCCGATATGAATTCTAAACAACGCTTTGGCGGTGGATTTTTTGATGGGTATGATAATGCGATGTTTACCCCATCAGGCGATAATGCAATGCCTTTTAATCAACGCTTTTTCGGCGGCTTTTATGACGGCTATGATAATAACTATTTTGATTATCCAACTCCTTTTGTCGATATAACAAATGTGCCATGCTTTCTTATCTTTTCACAAACAACAGCGCAAATAAGCGGCACCAATCTGAATATCGCCGGACAACTCGGCTGGATAAATAACAGGGTTCCGGGTTTTACAAATTGGTTTGATCAGGGCTTTGAAGTCGAAGTAACCGGTCTTGCCCAAGGAAGCAATACAATTACAGTTATTGGCGCAAATTATCTCAGTAATTATGTCAGTGATTCGATAATAATTTATCGTGAATCTTTTGAGGATGTTCATCCTTTCATAAATATAACTAATACTCCCGCAGAAGTTGCCTACACTATTTCTTCAGCGGAAATCAGCGGCACAAATCT
>CAZCLS010000036.1:8261-15374 GCA_964499565.1 uncultured bacterium | reverse complement strand
TATTCCAGGAATGCCGGCGCATTGGTATCGTTATACCCGTGATACCTGCTGCTTTCACGGAGCGCCCGTATGAGCTTCTCGGTTTTTAGACCCATCAGTTCATTCGACAGTCCATTCGCGAAATTTAACACCAGCAGCCGCGGCCGCATCACGCGGATCGCATCGTGATTCTCAACGATCCACCTGTCCGAATTGGCAGGGCTTACCGCGTTGGGCCACTGGGTAAGGTCATTCGTATACAGTGGCATTTCAATCGGTGCCCAGGCTGTCAATCGTTTTGATACCGCCGCGACGGGAGGGGCATTTGAACGTACGGGGAGATGGATTTCCGATCGTTTTTCCGACTCCGGAATATAGGGTCCATCCCAGTAGACGGCATAAGCCGGGCCACTGACACTCAGCCGGCTGTTCGTGCCAATCCAAGCCAGAAGCCGCTCCCGCGCGTTTTCAAAATTTTCGCGGCTGTAGCTTCCCTCGACTCCCAGGCTGGCTACCAGCCGCGCAGGCAGCTGGGTTACGGTTACTCCCGCTTCACTGCGCAGTTCCTTGTCCCGGTCTGCCTGGCCAACATAAAACAGCATCGCTCCCGGTTCAATAACTGCCTGAACGGGTGTGGTCATCGCTACGTCATTATTCCTGATATAGTTGAACAGCAGGCCGAACATCCGGTTGTTACCATCAAAATAGTTGACTGGATTTGTCGCGATCAGGATCATTGCTGGTGGCAGACATTTGGTTTCCATGGTATTGACCGGCGTCCGGTTGAATGCTTCTTGCGCCAATGCGGGCAGGACCGCCAATCCACACAGAAGTAGAGCTCCTATTTTTACTGTTGTATTCATACTACTGTTCCTCGGTGATTACGTTAAAAGTATACCACTTTTTTCCGCTTGATTCCATAAAGGCGAGGCAGTAGCCCGGGTTCGGCTTCTGAACCAGACTAAGTGCGCGGGAGCCGGGGAATCGCTGGCCCCGAATTTGGGCACCGGCACACGATCGGCGCGGGCACACCATTCCCGGGCACAGCGGCTTTCATCATCCCTGGTAAAGCCGGGCAAAATCCTGCTCTCTACTATCCGGGCATGTTCAAGCAGGTAATCTATATGCCAGTGTCGTTTTTTTCGAGCACGGTGATGGCGCGCCAGCCGCCGTGATAGATAGCGCTGGGCTGAGCCGATATACACATACCATCCCCGCGGCAGCGCGTGTTCCGTGTGGCGGATAATGAGTGTCACTCCTGCCTTAAGATACACCAGTAAAAAATAAATGCCGCTGTCTTGCTGGTCCATGAGTGCCTGGTTTTCGGGCTGCTTTCAGGGATATAAAAAAAAGGGTGTGACCGTCATGGTCACACCCTTTCATATGCTCAAGCTATCCGCGAAATTACTTCTGATCAAGCATCTTATCATCAGGATTCCATTTTGCCTGCCAGACATAATCCGGAAAACTTTCACCATAGATGCCAGGGCCTGTGAGACCCAATGTCAGTACATCGGCTGCTCCACCAACGGTGCGGGCGACTGTCAGGAACGAACCGTTCAGAAGGCCAACGACTTGACCGTAAAACGGATTGCGAGATCCTTCATACCAGAGACCTCTCGGAATTTCAAGCCATCCGGTCAGAATATTCGCAAAGCCGCGGCCCATATTGTTGGCCATTTTCGTCATGCTTTTTTCCGGTTCAGACTTTTCTTCCGCTACGGCATAGCCGGCGCACAGACATACCATAAGCATCACTGCAATAATTTTTTTCATATACCGTTCCTCCTTAGTTTTGTGTTATGTGTTCCGTTATTGAATCAGGTATTAATGCCTCATCCCCTGTTCAATGCAGTTAGAATCGCAGCTATTATACTGATTTGGCCGCAGTGTGTCAACACAGTTTCCCCGCCTGTTCAGCATAGGCTTTGCGTACTTCATCCGCGATAATGCGCAATCCTTTCTCGACGACTGCTTCTTCCTGGGCATACGTTATCCGGATACATTCGTGCTTGTGCCGCCAATCAACCTTTTCCAATCCAGGGAAAAAATAATGACCGGAAACGACCAGCACACCACGCTGCTTCAGCCGCTCATACAGCTCTTCACAGCTGATCGGCAGGCCTGGGCACCACAACCACAGGAACAGAGCCCCTTCGGGCTTATGAATCCAATAGTCTACACCTTCCAGCTCTTCCCGCAATATGCCGACCGCATGTGCTGCTTTTTCGCGGTAATACGGCTGGATAATCTCTCTGCTGATCGTAATTATTTCCCCCGACTTTACCATGTCGTAACAGAGCTCCGCGCAGTATTTCCCCGGGGCCAGGCTCACGATCGCGTTCATCGTCGTCACCGCCTTTATGATCTCTTCGCTGGCAATCACTATCCCCGCGCGCCCACTGGGCAGCCCGATCTTAGATAGACTCATACAGACTATCGTATGGTCGTTGAACACCGGCGTGGCCTGCGCGAATATAATATTCGGGAACGGCGTGCCATAGGCGTTGTCAATCAACAGCGGGATATCATACTCCCGGGCCATGTCCGACAATCTCCCGATTTCTGTGTCGGTCAGCACATTACCAGTCGGATTTGTCGGTCGTGACACGCAGATCGCTCCGATCGATTCGTCAATGCTCAGAGCGTCGAAATTTATGTGATACTTGAACAAGTGGTCAGGTAGAAATTCTATGGCAGGTTTCGTCGTGCGGAAAAATTCGTCACACAGGCCGACATCGGTATAGCCGATATACTCGGGAGCGAGCGGCAGCAGAATCTGGCGGCGTGAACCGTCGTCCATGCGTCCCGCGAACATATTAAACAGAAAGAAGAACGCGCTTTGGCTGCCATTCGTCAAGGCTATATTGCCCGGGCCGATTTGCCAGTCATATTCCCGGTTAAGCAAGTCTGCCAGGGCTTCGATAAAGGCTGGATTGCCCTGGGGGGAATCATAATTGCCAATCAGAGATTCAAAGCAGCCGGGTGTTGCCAGAATCGCTTCCATGCGCTCGCGGAAACGCTGCTGCACTTCAGGAATATGACTGGGATTTCCGCCCCCCAGCATTAAAAGATCTTGGTTAACAGTCAATGCCTGTCCCAGGTCTTCCATTAATTGCATTATACCTGACTTCTTTCGAAAGGTTTTACCGAATGATGACCACTTCATAGTGTGCGGTTCAATGCTGGTGCTGATTAATCCGAGATAACCGGCGCGAAAACGCTCAGGCTTCGTTCTTCTCTACAATATCGATTACTTCCTGTGGCGTTGCTGCAGCGATGATTTTTTCCCGCACTTCGCTCTTGCCCAGCAACCGTGATATTCTAGCCATCGTATGCAGATATTCATTGTTGTCTCCCTCCGCCGGGGCGACAATCAGTAAAACAATAGTGACGGGCAGACCATCCAGTGAACCATAGTCTACCGGTTTGGCCGGGCGGGCCAGCAGCACTGATATCTGGTTGACCTGCGTGGATTTCGCGTGGGGGAAGCCGATACTGCGGCCTATACCCGTGTTCCCCAGGGCTTCGCGCTCATGCACTTCCTGCTCGAGCACTCCCGGTTCGGTTATGCCGCTTAGCGCCGCGAGCGAGCGAATAAGATGGTTCAGCAGCGCATCTTTATCTTTTTCTTTTACATCCAGTAATACCCGGTCGGGTGTCAATAACGAGGAAAGTTTCATATCAGTTGGAATCGTTCACTACTTGGTTATTTCACAACAAGCACCGCACAGGGCGCGTGCTCTAAAATCTGTTCAATGCTGCGCCCGTGCGCTATGTCGCTGCGGGAACGCGAACTGTGACCGAGCAGGATCATATCAACATTGTATTCTCCCGCAAACCGCGGCAAGATCTCTTCCGGATATCCGCGCTCCTGGAATACCACGATTTTCGCCCCGGCGCTTTTGGCTTCCTCTTCCGCCGCGTACAGGTATCGCCAGCCATTCTCCTCCAGTTCCACCTCGATCTCCGCCAGGCTTTTATCTGAATGGCGCGCCAGCTGAGTTACCACATTCTGATTGACGATATTGACCGCGATTATGGTCGCCTGGCTCAATCTGCTCAAGGTTATCGCAGCCGCCAGCGCCCGCTGCGATTCCCCGGCGCCATCAAGATTAAGCAGTATTTTCTGTATATGCTTCACCATTCCGTCCCGTGTCTGCTATACATACATTGTTTTTATCCGTTTACGGCGGAAAAAATCCTCCCGGTCGCTTTCTTCCAGCACATCCCGGATATACCGTATCGTATCATCCGTGTCGGGTATAAACATGTTTTCAAGCGCGTTTACCCGCCGCTGTGTCTTCTGTATCTCCGCCGCCAGCCGTGTCAAGGTTAGATTCGCCTGGGTGTACTCCAGCAACAGCGGCAGCACTTCGTGAAACTCGTCCACCGCCCGGTCGAATGAAGCCGACGTATCCATTAAACCGATCTGGACTTTGTGCGGAACGCGGGAGGCATGCACTTCAGGTATCGCCACTCCCATCACACTGCGCTCTATCAGACTCAACTCCAGCGGTTCGAGATAGGCATAATTAGCCCGCTCGATTTCTTCCGAACCCATTTCCACATACGCCCTGCGGAACGTCGCATAGGCCTCTTCCAATGCCGCAGCCAGTCGCCGCTGCAGGTTCTTGATTGTATGGATAACCTGCATCAGCTCCATTATCAGCACTTCCCGTTTGCGGTCCAGCAGTTCATATCCTTCCCGCGCAAACTTCAATTCTTTCTGAAGCTTGAACAAATTGGATTTCGTTGGCGGAAGTTTGCGGATCATTTGTTTGGATCCGGGTTATTTAGTTGTTGTTCCAACCGGCTTTGTCTCCGCCGGCTTCGTGTCCTTGGCCGGTTTCGTCTCCTTGGCCGGCTCTGCCGGTTCGGCATCGATGATATCTATCTCCATCGATCCATCACTGCTTACCTGGTTTGTCACCGATACCGGCATCCGGTTGGTCGCGCCATACATATATCCCATCATACCGGGAGGAAAGTTTGTCGGTATGCTGACATCCAGAGCCTGTTCCTTGTACACCGTCAATTCAAGCGGTTCCTGGTCGCTTTCATCTTCAAAGATTTCGGTGCTGAACGTCTGCGCCGAATCGTAGCCCTCGGCATTGACTTTAATGGCATACCGGTTTCCGACTATCAGCTTGTCGCTTGAAATGCGGAACTTTCCGTTGGCGTCAGTCTTGCCTTTGATATCTTTACCCCACACGGATACGTCCAGGTTGGGCATTGGTTTCCCGTCTTCATCTTTCACCGTGCCTGACATCACTCCCGCCAGCGAACAGTTCACTGCCAGAAATATGGCTATGGTTGCTAGTGCTATCACTGTTCTCATCTGTCTCTCCTTATCTGTGTTACATATTTACAAATACTCTGCAATCTGCTGTTCGCTGACCCGCGTCAGCTCGTGCCGGGGAAGCAGGCGCAGCAACTCCCAGCCTTTGCTCAGTGTTTCCCGGATCGTCCGGTTCTCGCGACGGTCCTGCTTAATGAATTCCATCTCAAACTGCTCACCGAACGCCAAGTAGGCTTTATCAGTGTCGGTAAGCTCTTCCGCCCCGATGATCGATGCCAGGCTGCGAACATATTCCACCCGGCTGTAGGCCGCGTACAGCTGGCTGGACCAGTTGGGATGGTCGGCGCGCGTGAATCCTTTGCCGATCCCGTCCTTCATTATGCGCGACAGCGACGGCAGCACATTGATCGGCGGATACACGCCTTTGCCGTGCAGTTCCCGGCTTACCACAATTTGCCCCTCGGTTATATACCCCGTCAGGTCGGGTACCGGATGCGTGATGTCGTCATTCGGCATCGTCAGAATTGGTATCTGCGTGATGGACCCTTCACGGCCCGCCACCCGCCCCGTGCGCTCATACAACGATGCCAGATCAGAATACAGATAGCCCGGATACCCCTTCCGGCTGGGTACTTCCCCGCGCGCCATGGCCACTTCCCGCAACGCTTCACAATAGTTCGTCATGTCCGTCATCACCACCAGCACATGATGCCCGCAATCGAACGCCAGATGTTCCGCCAGGCTTAATGCCAGCCGCGGCGTTATAATACGCTCTTCCGGAGGGTCGCTGGCCAGATTCAGAAACATCGTTACATTGGCGATCGCTCCGGACTCTTCAAACTCGCGCCTGAAAAACTGGGCCACATCATATTTGACTCCCATCGCCGCGAAGATGACTGAAAAACGGTCCGGGCTGGGATTGCCTTCGCTGTCTACGATTGTCGCCTGCCGCACAATCTGGGCCGCGATATCATTATGCGGCAGACCGTTCCCCGAAAATATCGGCAGTTTCTGGCCCCGGATCAGCGTGTTCATTCCGTCTATCGCCGATATACCGGTCTGGATGAATTCGCGCGGATATGTACGCGCCACCGGATTGATCGGTTCGCCATTCACATCCCGTTTCTCACCCCCGAACGGCAGCGGGCCGCCGTCTATCGGATTGCCCAGTCCGTCAAATACCCGTCCCAGCATTTCAGCGGAAACCCGCGCCAGCAGAGGGCGCCCCATAAAACGCACCTGCGTCCGCGCAGCCGACAGTCCGTAGGTGCCTTCAAAAACCTGGACTAACGCGAAATCCTTGCTGATATCCAGCACACGCCCATGCCGTATTTCATGCTCGGACGTTTCGATCTCCACTAATTCTGCATACCCGACTCCCTCGACATTGTCGATGCCTAAAATCGGGCCGGCCAATCTGCTCAGGCCGGTATAGGTTTTGGGAACTCGTTCCATAAAGCTTATGCCTTAATGTCACCGTCGGCAGGTTCGACTACGATGCGATTGCTTTCGGTGCTGATAACAATAATCGGGGTGTTTTTCTCAACATAATCCCCCATGGTCACTACATCCAGCAGCGTACCTTCAATCTGGGCTTTGCCGGCCGGCCGCAGCGTCGTTTTGGCTATCCCGCTCTTTCCGGCCCATTGCCGCAAATCCGCTTCATTCCGGACGGAATAGCCGTCTGCGCTGCTTATCGTTTTTTCTAAAAATATGCGGTTTAAATACGGCGCTCTCGGTAAAAATTTCGCGACTAACGCCAGCAGTACCAGGGCCCCTGCAATCGCGCCGGTGACAATCGCCAGGGATTTGCTCAGTTCATTGACAATCAT
>CAZCLS010000036.1:5525-8161 GCA_964499565.1 uncultured bacterium | reverse complement strand
AGCGTCGATACGGTGCCGCTGGCCAGGAAACGAGCCAGCTGCTCTTTCGATTTCGTCCGGACTACTTCCAGCGGCGCGTCACCGAACCCCTCCTGGTCTATCAGTTCATCCAGCGTCCGCACGACGGCTTTAGCCAGGCCTTGCGTGACCGCCTCGTATGACGTCAATGTAAGCAGTTTTCCCTTCTCAACCAGGTTGCTGACCGCCACGCGTTCATCCATCATGGATTCAAACAGCTGGTAATTATGGCCGTTGCGTTCGCAGGCCGAACGGACAATAGCGCGAACAGGACTTTCCAGCTTTTCGCGCAAATCGTCGTCGATCGCTTCCGCGCTGCCGAACAAGGTCATCTGGATAACTTTCGCGTCTCCGATCTGGCCCTGCGGCGCCATATATATCGTTTTCGTAGCGGAACAGATCAAGGCCCCGGCTGAAATTGCTTTTGTATCGACAAAGGTGTAGGTTGGGACGCTAACGCGCGAAAGCAGCTGCATGATGCTTTCGGTCGCTTTAAGTTCACCGCCGAACGTATCCATGTGCAGAATCAGCGCACGCGCATCCCTGTTCGTTACCTGGATCACCGCGCGCTCTATGATGCGAAACAACGCGTCTTCAATTTCCCCGTTGACGGGAACGACGATAACCGGCTGTTCCGCCCCTTCGAGAGAGCCGGACACTGCACCGATTGCCATGACGTTCAGTACGGCAAAAATCCCGATCCGGATGAGTCTTTGGATAGTCATCTTCGAAGTTACCCGCATGTGCGGCTGGTACCGCGGTTATCACGCCTGTGCGGCTCTACGTATCAATGTTAAATTATAGCGGAAGTTACGGAATTAGTCAATTAACTCCGTGATTATCCGTCGTTTCAGCGCGCGTTGGGCTCTGTTCTGTGCGACTGCCCGCTTTGGCCGGGTGTACGAAACCCTGAGAGGTAAAAAGTGGTGCGAGAGGAGGGACTTGAACCCACACGTCCTAAGACACTAGATCCTAAGTCTAGCGCGTCTGCCAATTCCGCCACTCTCGCACTAAAAGCAGTATTGTATCGAATGGCCCGGCTCGTGTCAATCGTCTATCACGGAATCAGGGGCCGGCTACTGGTTACTGATAATTTTGAATTGCGCCGTGGCCGGGTCCCCGTCCGTCAGCTCCTGGCGGTCGACAACTTTTTCAAGCTCAGACTGCGCTAAAATTTTATCCCCCTGTTCACCGTCATAGGTCCCGTCGCCATCTGAATCTTCCAGCGTCTGGGCGATCACAAGCACCCGGAACTGGTCACTGCGGGTTGTAATCAGATTGCCTATTCTGGTGAATATTTCCGGCGTCATATTCTTGACGTCCAGTACATCCGACACATTTTTATACGGTTTCAGGTTCGGGCGCAGATCCCGGTCCATTCCCTTTTCTATATTACTTGCCAGCGCCGGTGTTATGCCCTTCATGGCCTGTAATACCCGTTCGGAGGCGGTGTTGATATTTATCTTGCCGTTCATCGCGCCGGGTGCCAGGAACACGTAATCAAACCAGGCAAATCCTGAACATTTTGCGTTTTCAAGATTGTGCGGAATGATTTTTATCTTCACTCCGCCGTTCGCGGAAATATGCTCAGGTCCGATGATACCGCAAAATACCCCGTCCGATTTTTCATATTGATAGCGACCGGTCGCGCTGGTGTAACGATAGGGCTTTTCACTCACTGCGCCATAGCGTTCTTCTCCCAGCGGCAGCTGCTCGAATGTTTCGGTGTCATAGTTATACACATGCACTTCAAGCGCGGGATTATAATTTTCCTCAAGAAATTCAGTCGTGTCGATCGAATCGTTCAATCCGTACAGGTACAGTCCATAGCGTTCTTCCTGCAGATTTTTATTCTTCCATTCCCAGATGCCTTCTTCACCGTTTTTGCGGCTGTAGTAAAACGGCGTGGCATAGCCGGGCCCGATGCTGAAACGATCGCCTTTCTGCATGGCCAGCTCTTTGTCCCCCGGAACCGAATACCCGCTTACCCGCAAACTGTTTTCCGTGCTTTCCTCTATCGGAAACCGCTCTCCCGCCAGCCGGCCGGAATGTATCCGCATGGTCTGGCCGGCCCAGATATTCGGCTCCCAGTTCAAATCCTGCGCTGACACCGTTTTGGTCGATGCATTCGCCGCCGTGCCATAGGCCGGATCCCAGCCGCTGATGTGCGCGCCCTCTTCCTCCGGATCAAGCCGGACGCCATCGACCGTGAAATATTTTGTTATCGCCTTTAATACCCGCGTGCTGGCCGAACCCTGCCGTTCCTGTCCGACATTTTCCCAATCGCTCGCTTTGCGCACTTCCTGTATTTCGCCCACAGAGCTGAAACGGTTGTTTTTCACATGCGGCTCTACCATCTGGTTGCGTGGCTGCTGGTGATTATGCGCCAGTTGCCGGGTGCCGCCGAACGTCGGTGTCGATGTTTTCAGCCAGGTGTAATGAGTCGGATCGAGCTTCTCCGTTGAATAATTGAACTCGTCATAGTCGGTTGAGCCATACGTTATCGTTCGCGCCGCGATCTGATTGTATTCATTTTTCAGCGTCATCGATAGAAACCCGCCCTCGCGCGGCATGCCTAAAATCAGAATGTCATCCCCCGCCTTTACCGAAACAATCTG
>CAZCLS010000036.1:0-5425 GCA_964499565.1 uncultured bacterium | reverse complement strand
GGCGCCCCGAACTCTTTGTCAAATATGTCGCGGTAGTTCGTCAGGTAAAAATAACCGCCCGGCTCGATCACCGGATTAGGATCCTCGTATACCCCGTTGCGCCGCGGACTGTAATGCGTCGCGGTCGTTATCCGCCCCAGCTGGTCGGCGTACGAGCCGGTATTTATCACTACCCGCCAGTTGCGCAGACTGATAGGATGTTCGCTGATATTGATTAATTCAACGATGTCAGGCCGCATCATGTAAAAGGCCTGCACGATATTCTTGTTTTTACAGGCCTGATCCAGCGATACGCGCTTCTCTCCACCGTCGAATCCCGTGCCGTCACACGTCGATACAACGACATGGAAAAAACCGTCCTTCGCCCGCTGCGGCTCGCCGTCCATATACGGCGTGCGCAACAGCCATGACTTGGTCTGGTTGCCCGGCATCTGCAGGCTGCTCCCCTGCAGCTGTGAGCGCTCAAGTTCCATCATGCGTGTTTCCGAATACGCGGCCGGATTGCCGTCTACATCCAGTACCGGATTGAATCCCTTGTAGGGCCCACCGTACGGCCGTGGCATGCTGCCCGGCAGATTCTGGTCGCTTACGAATATTTTATAATACAGATTGTCGGGCGGCGTGAAATCCTGCTCGAATCCCAGCGGCACCGCGAAGTATTCCGTGATATGCGGATAAATGCCCAGCAGCCCGGCCGGATTGTTATACCAGATCGTGTCGATGCGCACCGCGTTTGTCGGGTTAGCTGATGTAGCCGTAATCTCTTTCAGATAATTATAGGCCTGCTGACTTTCACAGCCGACGATCAGGTCGTTGCGGGTGTTGCCCATAATCGGGTACGGCGCGTAATAGTTTATGCCGTAACTGCGCCGGTTGAACACCAGCAGTGTCGCGTTTTTAAACATGTCCGGCAGCCAGTTCCGCGCTTCCCGCCGGACTTTCTCAAAGGCCGACCAGGCCTCCTTGTTTATCGCGACAAACGGATCATCAGACAATGATACTTTGGTCGAAAACGGCATGTGGACCTGGATTCCGTTGGTTATAACATTTCCCCCGCCCTGCAACGGTCCCACGCTGGTCATCCTGAATCCGTATTTCTTGTCCCGGTTGGAATCAGACGGATTATACCAGTATCCGTAGCGGTGCACCAGGTTGTACTTGTTGATCCAGTACGATTCCGGGTCGTTCCAGTCCGCCCGCAGCGTGTAACTGCCGTCATTGGCCATAACTTCATTGAAGCACACCGCCTCAACCCCATATTCACTGCCATAGGTCATCAACACATGATTTTCATCCCGGTAATCGGCCACGTTGGCAACCAGCATCCGCAGGTTTTTGGCTATCGGTTCAAACCGGCTCTGCTCGTTGGCACTCCTGAACAGACTGTACAACTGGTTTTTTGTCGCGACATTTATATTTATCTGCTTGTACCATTGGCCTTCACTTTCTTCCCAGTACATATCCTGGCTGCGTGAATACAGTGTTCCGTATTTCTTGAACAGACGGTAGGCTTCACTCGTCAGTTTTTTATTGCCCAAGCCATATGATTCGACTTCCCGGATTGTTGTAAACGTCCGGTCGTCCCATTTTGGTTTGAGCGGATCATATTCAACAGGCTCATCTATCCCCTCTCCAGGCTGGTCGATGATGCCGTCAGCGTCATTATCGATCAGGTCGCTCGCAAAACTTGATTCCGTCAGGTTGTCATCAACCAGTGCCTGGCCCGGCGTTAAATCCCGGCCGTAGCGGTACCGCAGTATGTTCCGGGCGAAATCCAGCGAAATCGGCAGCCCCGCTCCTTTCCCGTCCGTCAACATTACTTCAAACGTGTCGAATCCCTGATTCTGCATGCGCGGCGAGGTTGCCCGCGCTGTGTTGATGTTGATCTTTCCCGCTTCATCTTCCACTAAGATGGCATACCTGCCGATAAGCTCGCCCGCCGTATTGCGCACATATATCCAGCGGGCATCCTTGCCGTCACCAAGGCTTCCGTTGCGCGACAGCCCGTCGACATCAACCGCGTCTCCTTCCCGGTCCGCTTCAGGTTTAAACGCGGTCGTCCATAATTCTGATTCTTCATCCCAGGCCGGTGCCGTTATGGCGTCATCCCGCAAAACACTCATGGCATGTTCAAACGCCGAATAAGCCAGCAGGTCGGACTGCACTTTGGCTTTCTGCGTCGTGCCGGCCACCCTTTCCGTTCCCATGTGCGTCGCGAACAGGGCGGCTAAAATAGCAATAGTCACCAGTACCGCAAGCACTGCCACGAGGGCTATTCCGCTGTTTTTGCGCGGTGGCGTGTCAGACTTGGCTGTCATTGTTTCAGCGCGTTGCGCGCTCGTATAGGTCCTGATTGTAAACAAAAATGCACCATCCTTTTCTTTCTTTTCTATTACGCTCTATCTATTATAGCAGGTTTTGCTCTAATTTTCGAGCAGAAAACATGCCATACCCATTCTATCAGCAACATCTTGTGCCATGCTATTTTACAGTAATTGCAGCCCTGCGCCCGTATTCCGTTTTCCTACTATTTTGTGGTAATCATATTTGTGCCTTCCCTTATGCGTGACTTTTATGCTGATAGTTGCTATACTACTCATAGATGTTTGGCACCATATTCGCACCATAATCAAGGACCCGGCTCTGCCCCCGGTGGCAGTGCCGCGTTCACTATACACCTGTAATCGCTATGAAAAAATCAACCACTCGTATCCCCTGGCAGCGCTTTTCTCTCAAAGCTCTCACCGCCCTCGCGCGTACCCTCGGCATTCCCGGTCGCACAACTATGAAGAAGGACGAACTGATCAGCGTTCTCAAAAAAGAAGCCCGCGCCAGTCGCAAAACCAGAAACGTTATCGCTCAAGCCGCCTCCGGCAGTCCCGCGCCTTCTCAAACGGCTCCGGTCCCATCTTCATCGCGGCCAAAAACAAAAAAATCCGAGCCAACTCCGGTCTCCCGCGAAACCCGCCCGCCGGCCGAAACCTATATCGACCGCGGTAAAGCCATTCCCATGACCTACAACCGTGATATCCTGCGCCTGATGGTGCGTGACCCTGAATGGCTGTTCGTCTATTGGGAACTTACTCCCGCCTGCCTGCAAAAACTGCACGCGCGCTACCCTTCCGTTTCAAACCGAACCTGGCACCTTAAAGTAATTGATGATACCTTCAAGTCCGAATCGTTTGTAGCGGTCTTCCTCGGCGCCTGCAACTGGTATGTGAATGTGTCTCCGCGCAGGACATACCGGGTAGAACTGGGATTTACCCACGGCGACGACTTTGTATCTGTGTTGTCATCTAATAGCTGCTCCACGCCCGGCAACAATGTTTCCGACCGCGGCGATGAGGAATGGATGATTCTGCGTCGCGACCTGATGCGCCTGATGCATCTTAGCAGCGAAAAAGACCTGTTTGGCGCCGACCGCCCGCATACATCCGCCGAACGCTATATGGACATTACCAGCGAACAACTCGAACTTATCCAGAGTCAGGCGCGGAAAACCCGCTCAATCGGTGCCAGCTCTATGCCGCGTTCCACCGGCCGAAAACAAAAAAAGTAATCCCGCGATTATTATAACCGCTTTTTCCGTATCACTATATGAGTTCTCCTCTTGGCTATCTGATGATGATCCTGCACGCGCACCTGCCCTATGTGCGTCATCCCGAACACAACGAGTTCCTGGAAGAAGACTGGCTGTACGAAGCTATGCTTGAAACGTATATCCCGCTCCTGGCCCTGTTCGACCGCCTGGAACAGGACGATATCCGCTTCAGAATCACCATGACCCTCACCCCGCCCCTGTGCGAGATGATGACCGACCCTTTGCTGACAAGCCGCTTCGACCGCTATCTGAAAAACCTTGAAACGCTCTCTGAAGCGGAACTGATCAGAACCCGCCTGACTGAATTTGACCATTGCGGTCGTTTTTATCACCACTGGATCGGCGAAGCCCGCAAAACCTTCTCAAAATGGAATGGAAACCTGATCAACGGTTTTCGCCATTTCCAGGATAGCGGCAAATTAGAAATTATTACCTGCTCCGCCACCCACTGCCTCCTGCCGCTATGCTCGCGGCGCGAAACCGCCCGGGCTCAATTGCAGATTGCCGTTACGAATTACACGAAACATTTCGGCCGACCGCCGCGTGGTATCTGGCTGGCTGAATGCGCTTACACTGATGGCATCGAGTCGCTTCTGCAAGATGTTGGTTTGCAGTACTTTTTCGTCGATACTCACGGCATTCTGTTCGCCGACCCGCGTCCGCGTTATGCCAATTTCGCCCCGGTCTACTGCCGCAACGGCGTTGCCGCGTTCGCCCGCGATATCGAATCCTCAAAACAAGTCTGGTCCTCCGAAACCGGCTACCCGGGCGATGCCGACTATCGCGAGTTTTATCGTGATATCGGTTTCGATGCCGATGAAGATTATATCCGCCCCTTTCTCCATGCCGACGGCCTGCGCCGTAACCTTGGCCTGAAATATCATCGCATCACCGGTGATGTTCGCCTGGACGGAAAATCCGTGTACGATCCCGAAATAGCCCGCCAGCGCGCCGCCGACCATGCCGGTAACTTTATGTTCAATCGCCAGCAACAAGTCCGTACCCTGCAGCAGGTCCTGCAGCGTGAACCGCTGATCGTCTCCCCCTATGATGCCGAACTGTTCGGCCATTGGTGGTTTGAAGGTCCCTGGTTTCTCGAATACCTCTTCAGAAAAATCGCCTGCGACCAGCATGAGCTGGAAACAATTACCCCGGCTGAATACTTGAAACTGTTCCCCGTTCATCAAGTCGTTCAACCGTGCCAGACCAGCTGGGGTGACAAAGGCTATTTCGAAGTCTGGCTAAACGGCAGTAATGACTGGATTTATCGTCACCTGCATCATGGCGAAGACAGTATGATTGAACTGGTCAGCCGGTTTCACGACCGTTCCCCCCTTATCGACCGCGCCCTGAACCAGGCCTCCCGCGAACTGCTGCTGGCCCAATCCTCAGACTGGGCCTTTATCATGACGACTGGTACGGTGGTACCCTATGCTGAAAAAAGAACCCGCGACCATTTGCACAACCTGCACGGCCTCTATCTGCAACTGACCGAAAACCGCCTGGATGAAGATTGGCTGCATGAACTGGAACAGCATAATGCCATCTTTCCCGAATTGGACTATCATGTCTACGCACCATCATCCTGATGTCACATAGCCGCTCTGTGTGCTGTGTGCACAGCCAGGGCCTGTTCCGTGCAAATCGTGCTCATGATTTTCTTCCCCGTGCCTGCCGGCTCGGTCTAATCCTGTTTCCGGGCTTATTTTTCCTGCTTCATACGTTGTGGAACACCTTTTGCTATACCTGTTCATCCTCTGCTGCTTTTGATCCCTAAATCCGCGATGGGATGGCGCTGGACACTATTTTTGTGATGTATCAAAA
>CAZCLS010000035.1:0-15459 GCA_964499565.1 uncultured bacterium | reverse complement strand
ATGGCCAGGGGGTATTTGGGAATGAGCTGGTCCCGCCAACGGCGCGGATTGATGGAGGGTTGGCCGTTCCCGGCAACCAATGTGTTCCCTGTCCGACATGTCAGACTGGTCAGACTTGTCCGACACGTCAGACAAATAAATCAGCAACATATATGCCACCATATGTATATCCTCGTTTAATTATAAATGCTATACTAGTATTCTAATAATATCTTGTTACTCTTGTATGAAAATCCCCGGTATGATCATGATCGGCGGCACTGCCAGACACGCGGGCAAAACTTCCCTTGCCTGTAAAATGCTATATTCTTTTACGCAGAACGAGCCTATAACCGCAATTAAAGTCACACCCGAAGACAATCCCTGTTATGCTGTCAATCCGGCCTGGGGAAAGATTCTCCTTGCCGACACAGCGAATGGCATATACTTGACCGAAGACACGACAGTCGATCCTGAGAAAGATACTGCCCGCCTGCGCGAAGCCGGCGCCCACCATGTATGGTGGCTGCATTGTTCACGAGCCAGCCTGCCTGAAGCAGCCGGGTTTCTAAAAAAGCAGCTTCGCCCTGGCACTGTTTCAGTGTGCGAATCAACCAGTCTTCGCGCAGTTATCGAGCCAGACCTATTCATCCTTATTCACCAAGCCGGTTCGCGGCAGACTAAATCCTCCGCCGATATGCTGCAAAACCATGCCGATCTCGTTGTCGAATATGATAGCGGTATCTTCCGGCCTGATATTGACTATATAACTCTCATAGACGGCATATGGCAACTACATCCGGAGACTGCATGATCCCGTTGGATAACGCTGTACAGATAGTTTGTGATGCCGCCCGTCCGGTTCCCACGGAACGTGTTCCGCTCGAAAACGCGGCTGGTCGTGTTCTCGCCGCCGATGTGGTTTCAGACACCGATCTGCCTCCGTTCAACAAAGCCGCAATGGATGGTTTCGCCTGCCGCCGTGAAGACCTTGACTCAGAACTGCGCGTGATTGAATCGATTCCCGTAAATCATATTCCCCACAATTCCATCGGACCGGGGGAATGCGCCCGGATTATGACCGGTGCAGTCGTTCCAAGCGGTGCCGATTGTGTCATTCCAATCGAACAAACTCAAACCATTGAACATGATATCGTGCAATTCACCGGTATTAATCCACGCACAAACATTTGTTTCCAGGGTGAAGATGTCTCAGAAAGTGATGTTGTCCTGAGTAAAGGAACCTTGATTCAACCATGGCACATCAGCATTCTTGCTTCAGCAGGCATATCTCATCCGTGTGTCGCCCTGCAGCCTGTTGTGGGGATAATCGCTACAGGCAATGAACTGGTATCCCCAGCAGAAAAACCGCGTATCGGACAAATCAGAAACTCTAACAGTTCTCAGCTCCATGTCCTGGTGACGACACGCAGCTGTATCCCACGATTGTATGGCATTGCGGCAGATACCAGACCCGCTATCAATGACATGCTGCTCACTGCCATGCAGGAATGTGATGTTGTACTGCTCACCGGCGGTGTATCAACCGGCGATTATGATTTCGTTCCCGGCGTCCTGAAAAATGCCGGGGTAACGTTGCTTATAGAAAAAATTGCCATAAAACCTGGTATGCCGACTGTCTTCGGCATGTCTGACGAAGCCTCGTGCTTCGGTCTGCCGGGCAACCCCGTAGCAGTCTTTGTCGTCTTTGAACTGCTAGTAACCCCGTTTCTGTATGCCTTGATGGGGCATGCCTGGCAGCCGCGGATTATCCACCTGCCACTTGCCGAACCGGTCGTCAGAAAAAGAACCGAACGCGAATCCTGGCTGCCGGTAAGCATCTCAAGCGACGGCACGGCAGTTATTGCCGAGTATCACGGTCCCGCCCATACGCAATCATTCAGCCGGGCGGATGGTCTGATGACTATTCCTGCCGGCGTAAAAACCATCTCCACTGGAATCCCGGTTCCCGTGCGATTACTACATCCCTGATTATGAACAACACTTACGTATGGCAACAGCTTTCACTTAAGGATCCCGCCTCCATTGCTTTGCGGTCAGGCGCAATACTGCAGCCGGATGGCGCGCTGACCATTCCGATTCTTACAACCATGTACCGTGTTGATATACATACCCGGACTATTTCACTTGTGCCTGAAAGCACCTCTCGGGAGCCCGAATCCCATCTTGATGTTGCGTTGCTATCATACCTGATTGGCGCGCGGGAAATCGAGCCAACGGGCGAATGGGTCAGTCCCCGGTCGTTTCCCGGCGGGATTGAATTTTATTCCGGCCCGCATGGCATTCCGGCAAGCGGGATTATTGAGCGGTTTGGTAATGACAAGGATGGTTTCATATCCGTGTGTAAACACTGCGGTGGTGAACCAATTGCATATGCTGACGCGGCCTTTTCATTCTGTTTTTTCCCCCGGCTCCCTGTTGCGGTGCTCCTCTGGCTTGAAGATGATGAATTCCCTGCCCGCGCCTCAATGCTAGTCGATCAGACCGCAAATCAACACCTGGCTTTAGATGGTCTTCTGGGAGTAATGATGGTCTTGGAAGAATTACTCGTACGCGGTTGATTTCAACCGATACACCGAGACCGCTTGCATTGACTCCATCATCCATCAACCATCTTCTGACCTGAATCCTGAGTACTGCACCCTCATTTCCCCAATTCTTCCTTCAGTGCCTTGATTTCCTCTTCAAGGTCCTCAATCTTCTGCCAGTGAGCCGGTGTCGCCCGATGGACACTGATATACCCCTTGGTACCGGAGCAATGCTCCGGCAAGGTCGACTTCAAATCTTTCAACGCTGCTTCAAGCCGGGCAAGTTTATCTTTTTTTGTTTCTTTCGGTGCTGTCATGAATCATCCCCCATCTGTTTACTGCTGATACTGGAACTAGTATACCATAGACCATAAAACTGAAACAAGCGTAATCTTAAAAACGTCTGCGCAACAGAATGCCTTCAAGGGCAGCGTAGTTTATTGGAAAAACGTTACTCCATAGAATCTATGGAAACTATGGACATCTTGTTCTTACAGCAATTTATTGCTATAATTGTCACATGACTTTTTTTGCCGCTTCCTGTCTTAAGCGCGGCACGTATTTCTGCACCGTTATCACCACATGTTTATTTAAGGAGAACGGTATGTCGCCAAAAAATATTCTCTGGGTAGAAGATGATCAGGATAGCATTGATATTGTTGTGCCCCTGCTGCAACGTGAGGGATGGCATGTGTCAACCGCTTCATCAGCCGCGGAAGGCAAGGCCAAGGCCGGCTCCGCTAAACCCGACTGCATAATCATGGATATTATCATGGAAGGCGAGCACGGATTCAGTGCGATTGAAGACTTGAAATCCGATCCGGCTCTGGTCTCAATTCCCGTCATTATATTTTCCAGTGTTACGCATCGCTGGAGTAAGACAACGGCTACCCGCCGTGACGGTCTGACAACGGAAGCAGACGATTTCATCGACAAAGCAGCCGGTCCCGAAGCCTTGATCGCCAGCCTGCGCCGTTATCTGAAATAAGCGGGGATCACCACACATCCAACCTGTCTTATACATCATTCCGTCTCTCCATTATCATAGCTCACTCATCCGGCCTCACCGAGACCGGCTAGATAGTCATCACTGAACCCTGGCAACTCCCATCAATCATTAACCATTAACCATCATCCATCAACCATCATCCATCAACCATCAACCATCCCTTCCGGTATCCTGAAATAAAACGCGGCCCACCGGCCAGGTTCCGATTCGGTCCATACGCGACCGCCTTGCAACTCGATAATCTGCCGGCACAGAAACAGACCCAATCCGCTTCCGCGTGTTCTACGGGTCTGCTCGGTTCGCAACCGCGAAAATCTTTGAAAAAGTTGGGCAGCCTGTTCAGGTGAAAATCCAACACCCTCGTTCCAGACGCAAACGGTAACCGAATCAGCCTCAGATGTCACAGTAATCCGGGCTTTTCCGCCTTCCCGGCCATATTTAGCGGCATTGGTAAGATAATTTGTCAGTACGGTCTGCAGCAGCTCTTCATCCGCTCTGACCACAAGAGTTTCCGGGCACTCGACGTCAAGCGATATATTCCTGGAATGCAAAAGATCCGTTTCCCTTGCTATTACCGGGTTCAACACATCATTCTTGAAATTAACGGCTGACGCATGCGCGGTCAATTCACCGTTTTCAAACCGGGACAGATCAAGATAATTTTGTACCATGTCCAGTAATTCTTCGGAATTGCGCGCAATGCGGTCAAGGAAATGACGTGCTTCATCTGTTGTATCCGCCAAGTTACTTTTCAGAAGCCGGGAACTCATTCCTTTGATTGAAATCAGAGGTGATTTCAATTCATGCGTCACAAAGCCCAGCGTTTCCATGTACGAGCGGTTAATCTGTTCGAGTTTAGCGTTTATCTCCATCAACAAGGTGTTGTGTTTCTGCAGTTCCCGGTCGCGTTCAGCAATAGCTATTTGCATGTCATGAAAAACACGGGCAAACTGCATGATTTCAGTATAACTGTGCGGAACGCTGATATTATGCTCCCAGTGGGCACGGCTGACCGCTTCGGCAACCGAGCTGAGTTTGCGGATCGGCCTGGTAATGCGCTGTCCCAGGTATAGTGCACCCCAAACAGCGAGGGCGCCGACAAGAATGACCGGAACGAGGAATTTGATGATTAATCCGATTTTCAAGGTTGTATACGGTGCTTCCAGCATGCCCAGATACAACATGCCGATGATTGTTCCGTCCGGGTTCCGCAATGGTTCATAGCCGCTCAAATACCACGCGTCAACTACCAAGGCCCGGTCATGCCAGGCTTCACCTTCTTCAAGGACTTTCTGGCGCACTTCATCCGAAACAAACGTGCCAATCGCCCTGCCGCCTTGGGGCCCTTCGACATTCGTCGTCACCCTGCATCCCTTCAAAAACACGGTAACCGTTCCCAATGGCTTTTCTTTAAACATAGCCTGGCCGAACATCATCTCGCGCAATTCATCTACCAGGGCATAATTATGATTCAGCGTTTGTCCGCCGTACAGAATCGCCGCTATCCGCCCGTGACTGTCACGAATCGGACAGGCCGTCCACCAGAACAATGCCGAGACTGTTGCCGGAACGCCAGCATCACCATATGAGGGCACCATGACTGTATGCAGCAAATTCGATCCGCCTTCCAGATAAAGTCTCTGAGGATCAAGCAGTACTGTTCCCATCGCGGACTGACCGGTTCGCGCCTGCCGTAAAACAGGATCGTCCACAATCGGCACACGTTCATCTCCCGGTTCAGGATACTGTCCCGCAAGCGGTTTCCCCTCAATTGAACAGATATTCAGGACCGTCAGATTTAATTCCTGCCGCACTCGTGTGACGGTTCGTTCCAGATCGTTCTGCTCCAATACAATCATTGCGGCTCTGTTTTGAATCCGTTCCGCAAGACGGCTTAAACGTCCTTCATAATAAACCGATAACGCGTTTATAGAATGGTTGACCCTGTCCTGCGCTTCCCGGATGATTGTGTTTTTCAAGCTGTATACACCTAATGCTCCAACCAGCGCCATGGATACCAGCGCCACAGTCAGCATTGCCCCTATAAGTACGGTTCTAATTGACATAGTATATCATTGCAGATTGAAGATTTTAAATTACGGATTGCTGAAATTTCTCTCGCTTTCGAACTATCCCGCCTGCCTTGCTCCCGCCCGACTTCAACCAATCGCTTATTGAGCAAGATGTATTTGTTTATTTTTCACGTAGATTGTACCTTCTTTCTTTAAAATCAGCAAGGCCGAATTCAATGCGGCAGGTGATATGGACGCGACACACCTCAGTTCTATAAGAGGCATGACAGATTTTGCCTTCAGGGTATCAAGAATATAATTTTTAGCGGTTTCTATGTTCGCCAGGTTTTCATGCACGGGAACCGGTCTCTGCACCATGGTTCCCAGGGGTGAACGCAGCATTTCGGCCTCAGCGGTCTCGTCCTCCACAATCTGCGACAACATTGCATAATGCGCCTGCCCGGCAATGTGCAGGGGCGTATCGTCTATCTCGTCATCCCATTCCATGCTCGCTGTGCATGGATAACTGTGCATGCGTTTTGAGATAACATCGATCTTGAGATCATCATCCAAGCCTTTTCCTTTCAGCCAGCGGGCAATATAATACGTCGCTCCACACGCTGCTGACACCCGGACATCCGCCCCGGTAACGCGCCGATCAGCGACAGTAATGCCAACCTCAGGATAACCGATGTGAAAATACTGCCTGAACGTGTCAAGAACTGTTCCTTGCGGCGGATTGAAACTACAGAACGGTTTTGGAAATGCTATCTCGATTTTGTGTGCCTCACACAGTTCCCTGGCACGCTTTTTTGTAGCTCCGCATATCCATCCCGGCGCTTCAACCGGCACAACTACTCCTTGCGTGCCCCACTCAGCACATACCCGGAGCATTTCAAGCAGAATCTGTTCATGCACGGCAATAACCAGCAATACCTTATGCTCCGGCACTGATTGAGGCAGATACTCAGCCGGATGCTCTAGCACGTACGGCAATACGGACGGGAAATCAATGACCCGGGCGATATCAGATCCGAACGAACGCCGATAAGGTGCCCGGCAATATATGCATTCATACGCGCAAGCGGTACAGAACGCACTGTCGTTTTCAAGATTGCCGATTACCCGTTCGGCATACAGGACATTAGCTTGCGTGAGATAAGGATTCTCGCGCGGGTCCAGGTTCCCGGTTGTAACACTGCGTGCAATGACAAGTTTCATGGTATATGACTAGCATGTATCAGTATTATTATCCTACGTCGGATACAGATCACCCATAATCTCATCAGCAATCCGATTCACGTTTCGCGCAACCTCTGGAGACAAGTGTTCAGAAAAAGTCCTGAGTTCTTGTACTTCGACCGCATAGATGCGAATATCATCCGGGATGGCGTAACCGAGTTCGCGGGCCAGGACGAATGCTGTGGCAAAATTCAGATCGTGAGCCGAACTGAGGCGCACTGTGGCCTGGAAGTCTTCCAGTGAATACCGGTAAACTGTCCCGACCGGCATGCTGCCGCATTGAATCGCGTCTATCACCGCCAACCGGTCAAAACCGGCAAACCGTCTTACAAGGTCAACCGTTGCGCCACTTTCCTTCATGATCGTCGCTTTATCCTCCGGCAGCAGTTCCATAAGCCGGTCGGCGACTACCCATCCTATGGCATCGTCCGAAAGAATAGGATTGCCGAGTGCGAGGATAAATGTTTGTATGCCGGGATTTTTCACGGACCCATCTACCTGTGGAACAATCATATCCGCTGAACAGTGTCGATCAATTGCCGGTTACTGTCATAAATATTTACGTCCATGGGCATCTGTCCGGGAAGGGCATGGGTTGAGCAGGAAAAGCAGGGATCATAGGCGCGAAAGCACATTTCGAGCATATTCAGAATACCGTTGCTGACTTTAAAATCATGAATTAATGCCTTGGCAACCTTTTTCATGGTCAGATTCATGGCGGGATAATTGATACTTGAGGCTACCAGCAGGTTGAGCTTCTTGATCAACCCGTCCTCATCACATTCATAATGGTGCATAAGCGTGCCGCGCGGAGCGGCGACAATCCCAACGCCAACACCCGGTTTTTCAGTCGGCAGCGTCCGTACATCCTCAGACAAAATATCGGGATCATCCACAAGTTCCTTCATCCGTTCGGCGGCATACATAATTTCAATTGCACGGGCCCAATGGAAGGCAAGGGTGTAATGGACCGGTTTTCCCCCCAGGATTTTAAAGAACGCATCGGTTGCTTCCCGGGCCAGCGGTGTGGGAATTCTATCAGCCACATTCAACCGCGCCAGCGGCGCCACGCGCACAATACCGCTGTCAGGCCCGTCTGAGAAACCGTGCCAGCCGACTTTGCGCAGATACGGCATTTTCAGGTAACTCCACGGAACAACATGTTCCGCCATATGCTCCAGGTAGTTTCCGGCGTTAAAACGTCCGAATTCCTTGCCGGCCGGGTCAATGATGCGAATATCACCGTCATAAAAATTCAGTTCATTCTTTTCATTGACCATTCCCATATAGTACGTTTCATGATAGAACAGGTCTTTATTGACCACCGCGGCAACCAGCTCATCATTTTTCAAAATGAAATCGTCTACGACCTGGAGAGTGAATTTACCGAATTCTACCAGGCTATCCGTCATTTCGGCAATCCGGTCCCTGTTTTTTTCCGACAAAGCCTGTGATACCCCGCCCGCCAGACCAAAAACAGGATGAGTCGCTTTACCGCCGATTAATTCCTGGATCAGTTCGGCATATGCCCGATTAACCAGCACTTTTTTGCCGATTTCAGGTCCGACGACATTTATCACTCCGACTACGTTACGTTCTTCCGGCGGGGCAGCCCAGCCGCAGATAAAATCCGGACCGACAGCCATGGCATAGATATGGGCGATATGACTATGAAGAATATGGGCACAGTATCCCAATTCGCGCAGTTTTTTCGCGGTGGGCGGCGGATCGACATTGTAGGCCATATCAAGCGCCTTGGCAGCTGCGAGATGATGCGGCCAGGGACACACGCCGCAGAGCCGGGTGGTAATCCGCGGTATTTCCTCGATCGGCCTGCCTTTGCAGAATTCTTCAAACCCGCGCAGTTCCACAACCTGGAAATAGGTGTCTTCGACTTCGCCCTTCTCGTCCAGAAAAACATTGATCTGGGCATGTCCTTCCAAGCGGGTAGCCGGAGCTATCTTAATAACCCGGCTTTGAACTTTATACGGTTCATCATGTAATTTAGGGTATTCCATGATATTACTCACTGGTGCTTTTTTTATCCTTGACTACTTTTTTCAACAGGGATTTTGGCAGCGTAAACCGGTACAACGTTCCCAGCGGATCACGCAGCTTGCTTAACAGTTTCGTGATTTCTTCTTCCGGCACGTCGGATTCTTCAGTGCCGATCTTCAATATGGATGCAAACGCGCTGAGCATGCTGCCGCCATGGTCTAATACCGCCGCGGTCGGACCCATGCAACCCCGGCAGGGCATGTTGACCAGAATGCATTTCGAGTCGCATCCTCCCCGGGTAGCCGGACCGAAACAGAGAATGCCCTGTTCCAGGAAACATTTGTCAGGATCAAGCTTCGTGTAATCGACACTTTTAATTTCACTGATAAAGACTTTCTCGGGTTTTTCACGCGGGCATTCTTCACATAACGTCCGCTCGCACGCCAGAATCATTCCTTTCGGCGGCAAATCCGCTTTGCCCTGGACAAAATTCAAGACAACGTCCAGCAGCTTCATGTTCATTTCCCTGGTTGGCGGACAGGCCCCGATTACATAATCGACATCGATTACATCATCAAGCGTCATTACCTGTTCATACAATTCCGGCAACTCTAATTCGTGTCCCTCTGGCGTTACATAGTTGGTCTGGGGACGGGTATGCTCGGGATTGATTGTGGAGGCGGTATCCTCATATACCGTATCCATAATACACTTCCGCGACGTAACATTCGCCAGGCCGGGTATGCCTCCGAACGCAGCGCACGCTCCGTACGCTATCATCAGTTTCGATTTCCTGCGCAGCAATTTCGCTATATGCTCATTCTCACTGTTGCGAACCGCACCGTGATACAGGCAGATGGTAATTTCACCATCTTCCATCGCTTCGACATCCTTGAGTTTAAAGTCGGTGGCCAGGGGTGCATACGTCAAATCAGCTACTTCAAACAGTTGGAGCAGCGCAACGTCAAGGTCTAAAATTGCAATATCACACCCCGAGCAGGTAGCGCCCTGAGCAATCGCTATTTTGATTTTTTCAGCCATGGGTTACCTCGTGTACAAGTTCTGCCACGGACGGTTCCGCCGCAGCCGTATGGTACGGACTCGGTCCCAGCATGCGGACGCGTTCTATGAATGTGTTAACCGTTGCGGCAAATTTTTCCGCTTCACCGGCCGATATCCATACCAATGCCAGCCGGTCAGGATTGAGTCCGAACTGAATCAGCAATGAGCGCAGCAGGGCCATGCGACGCCGGGTCCGGTAATTGCCCCCGATATAATGGCAGTCACCGGGATGGCAGCCCGCTACCATGACGCCGTCAGCGCCCCGTTGCAACGCGTGCAGTATCCATTCCGGGTCAACCCGTGCCGAACACATCGTCCGTATAACCCGGAAACAGGGGTCAATCTGAAACCGGCTGATGCCGGCCAGATCAGCACCGGCATAGGAACACCAGTTACAGCAGAATACGATTATTTTGGGTTTGAATGTCTCACTCATAATCTTGGTTGTTTACTGTATTAGTTGTCAGGGTTCAGGGTTCAGGGTTTAGAGTTCAGATTTCAGTTAAAAACCCCATCACTCCATCACTCCATTAATCAATCAACCATCTACCATCATCCTTCAATCCGCCAGGGCCGCGTCGATCATTGCCAGCATCTGTTCGTTCTTAAATCCTTTCTGCTCCATCGCTCCGCATGGGCAGGCTGCCACGCAGGCCCCACAGCCTTTGCACATCGCCTCGTTCAAGCGCACGATTATTTCACCTTCTTTTCCTCCCGGCCGGTCAATGATTTCCAGGGCATTATATTCACATACCGGCACACAAATCCCGCAGCCGTCGCATAAATCTTCATTCAAAGCCGCAATGGTCGGTTCAGCCCGGTAGGTGTTTTTCGATATTATCGTGACCGCTTTGGCCGCGGCGGCTTCGGCCTGAGCTATTGTTTCATCCAGCGTTTTAGGACTGTGAGCCATCCCCGCAACATAGATTCCTTCCGTCGCGAACTCCACCGGCCGCAGTTTCACATGCGCTTCAAGGAAAAAGCGGTCTTCGTTCATTGGAATTTTCAATAGCTGTGCCAGTATTTCGTTGCCGCTGTCAGCTTCGATCCGGCTGCTTAGCACCAGAAGATCAGGATGCAATTGCACCAGCTGGTCAACCAGCGGATCATGAACAGTTACCTGGAGCCGCGTATTGCCGGTCACTACCGGTTTGCCATCCAGGTCATACCGAATGAAAAGCACTCCCTTATCCCGGGCTTCCTGGTACCGTTCTTCAGTAAAGCCGTAAGTTCTGATATCACGGTAGAGAATATACACCTCGGTTTCAGGATTCAGTTCTTTAATCCTGATTGCGTTTTTGACTGCTGTATTACAGCACACCCGGCTGCAATAAAGGTGCTCCGGCTCGCGTGAACCGACACACTGTATCATCACGATTGTATGTACCGTCTGCAATAATCCCGACTCGATTTTTTCTTCAAGTTCCAATTGGGTTACTACCCGCGGATCAGTACCATACAGATACTCACCCGGCTTAGATTCCGTGCCTCCGGTCGCTACGATAATCACTCCATGCTTTACGCTTATTTCTTTTTTCTTCACCAGGAGCGTTGATTCATAATTGCCGATAAAACCTTCCACGCTTTGCAGCGCGCACCCGGTATACACCGTTATGTGAGGGTGTGAACGCACCTGGCGCTCCAGGCGCTGTACATAGGAAGGAATATCGGCTATGGCAAACGTTTCTTTCAAGCGCAGAAGGTTCCCTCCCAGTTTCTTTTCCCGCTCAATCAGGATTACATCATAGTGCTGGTCGGCTATCGCCAGGGCGGCAGTCATGCCGGCCACGCCGCCCCCGATTATAAGGGCGGACTGGGTGACATCGAGCATCGCGGCTTGCAGCGGTTCCGCCAATGTCACCTTGGCAATTGCCATGCGGATAAGTGCCCGGGCTTTTTCCCGGGCCGCTTCACGTTCGTGCATATGAATCCAGGTGCACTGGTCGCGGATATTGGCCATTTCAAACAGATAAGGATTCAATCCGGCTTCGCGCAATGTCTGCTGGAATAGCGGTTCGTGCGTGCGCGGCGAACATGAGGCAACAACAACCCGGTTCAGATTGTGCTCGATAATTTTCTCCTTGATATGATCCTGTGTATCCTGAGAACAGGTATACAGGTTGTCCTCGGCAAATACTACATGAGGCAATGTTCCGGCGTTCCCGGCAATGTCAGGCACATCCACTATGCCCCCGATATTTATGCCGCAATGACACACAAACACGCCGATCCGGGGTTCTTCAGTACTGACATCCCGCTCGGGCGGATATTCATGTTCAACCGTCAAGGTGTTGCGTGCCGACGAAAGCAGTCGTGATGCTTCACAAGCCGCTCCGCTTGCCTGTACCACCGTTTCGGGTATGTCCTTGGGGCCTGAAGCGGTGCCGCCGACATACACTCCCTTTCGTGACGTATGCAGCGGATGGGCTGGTTCAGTCCAGATAAATCCATTCGGCAGAAGACGAATTCCCAGTTTGCCGGCTAATGTTCTCATATCTGCACTGGGTTCCAGTCCGACTGACAGGACAACCATATCGAACTGCTCCTGTTCCACGCCGCCGGATTCGGGAGAATACCGGACTGAAAGCCCGCTGTTGCCGTTCAGCTTGCTGACATCACTCACCCGCGCGCGGACAAACGAGACACCGTACTCATTCTTCGCCCGTTCATAATATTTTTCAAAATCCTTGCCGAAAGCTCGCATGTCCATGAAAAACACGGTTACCTCGACATCCGTGCAATGCTCCCTGGCAATGACCGCTTCCTTAATTGCATACATGCAGCAGACCGAAGAGCAATAGGCATTGCGGCATAACGTATCACGCGAACCAACGCATTGTAGAAATGCTATCTTTTTCGGTTCAGTGCCGTCCGACGGCCTTTGCAAATGACCGCCGTATGGTCCCGATACCGATAGAATCCGTTCAAACTGCACACTGCTGACCACGTCAGCATACCGGCTGTAACCATAATCATACTGCAGAGCACCCATGAATTCTTCAAATCCCGGCAGAACAATAATCGAACCGACCGCCACCTCCTCAACCGTATCCTGCTGGTCATGGCAGATCGCATTTGCTTTGCAGGCTTCAACACATGCCATACATTCGGAACATAACGCGCAATGCAGGCAGCGTTGTGCTTCGGCTCTAACCTGTTCTTCAGTTAATGTTCCTTCAACTTCAGTAAAACTATGCAGGCGTTCCTCAATCGTCAATTCAGGTGGTTTCTGCCTCGGTATCACCGGATGATCCCGGTCGGGTTCAGGCGGGTCTTTGACAACATCGTCAATGCCGACATGCGGCAGCGGTTCGTACGGGACACCGCGCAAATAACAATCCACCGCGTGCGCCGCCTTACGGCCTTCCGCGATCGCTTCTATCACACTGCGCGGCCCCGTCACACTGTCTCCAATGCCAAAAACACCCTCGATTGATGTCGACCCGTCCGGTGATGTTTCGATAGTTCCCCATCTAGTCCTGGCCAGGTTGTCAAGGCCGCAGTTCTGCGGCAGTACCACGTTCTGACCGATCGCTGATATCAGCATATCTGTTTCGATTATGAATTCAGAACCAGGTATCGGTTCAGGCCTGAACCGGCCGCTTGCGTCAGCTTCCCCCAGTTTCATGCGGATGCATTCTATCGCTGCAAGCGCACCGTCAACACCGCGTATTTTTACCGGCGCCGCCAGATAATGGAAACGAATCCCCTCCTGCTCGGCCGCTTCAACTTCCGCGGCAATTGCCGGCATTTCAGCGCGTGACCGGCGATATACAACCGTCACGGTTTCAGCCCCGAGCCTTAAGGACGTGCGCGCTGAATCTATCGCGGCGTTACCCCCTCCGATGACGGTAACGTGCCTGCCGGTCGCAACCGTATTCCCGGAGTTTACCTTGCGTAGAAAGGCGATACTGTCTGTGACGCCGTCTAACGCTTCTCCTTCAATTCCCAATGCGCTTCCCGCCTGAGCTCCGAGTGCGAGCACGACCGCATCTATTCCCTGGCTTCTCAATGATTCCAGGGTAACATCCGGGCCCAATGCTGTATTGAGTTTGAGTTCCACCCCTTCTTCAAGGATGTCATTGATCTCCGCACTCAGCAATTCAGGCGGCAGACGGTAATCAGGTATTCCCCAGGTTAACATGCCGCCCGGACGGTTCGATGCTTCAAAAACGACCGGTTTATAGCCCAGCCGGGCCAGTTCTCTCCCCGCGGTCAAGCCTGCCGGGCCACTGCCTATTATCGCAACGTTTGCCAAGGTCTGTTCCTTCTGTTCAGCAGAATTTACAGGCTTTTTTATTGTCCGGTTCCGGTCGGCAAGAAACCGTTTTATGGCACATATAGACACCGGTTCGCCAAAATTGCGCAGGTGGCATTCCGTTTCACAGGGATGATCACACACCCGGCCCAGCGTACCTGGAAACGGTACGGTTTCAACGATTGTTTTCAGAGCTTCTTCAAAACGCCCTTCAGCCGTAAGCGCGACATACGCGTTGATATTTATACCTGCGGGACACCCGGCCCTGCATGGGCTTTTGCCCTTTTTATCGATCACAAAGGCGTTCGGATAAGCCTGCGCGTACGGCCGGAAAATTCCTTTGCGGGTGCCCAGGCTGGCATCAAATTCATTCCCGATTTTGACCGGGCATACTTCAACACAGTCGCCGCAGCCTGTACATATCGCCAGGTCGACATAGCGGGCCCGCTTGCAGATCGTAACGGTAAAATTACCCGCACTGCCAGTGACGGATTTAAGGTCTGCCCACGTAATTACCTCAATATTAAGGTGCCGGCCACACTCGACTATCTTGGGCGATAGAATGCACATCGAGCAGTCGTTGGTCGGAAAGGTTTTATCGAGCCGCGCCATGTTCCCGCCTATCGCCGGGGATTTTTCCAGCAGGTATACTTTCTGACCGGATTCCGCAAGGTCGAGTGAAGCCTGTATTCCCGCTATGCCGCCGCCAATCACCAGAACTGCACCTGTACACTTTCCGTTGTTCTCAGTTTGAACGTTCATTGTGTCATTTCAGTGTTGCAATCGTATCTTTAATTTCATCGTATTTCCGGCGGTCTGTCAGCAGCGCTTCAACCATTGCGCGTCTCGCTTTCTGGGTCAGCCGCCCAAGTTCTTCCATCTCTTCCATACGCTGTGACTCGGCATATCCTTCCGCCACCGCCATTTCCCGCAAGGCCCGGATAACTTCACGAAACTTGACATTCTGCGGGCATTTCGCCGTGCAGGAGTAACATTGCACGCAGCGCCAGATTACCGGAGAAGACAACACCTCGCTACGCATTCCCAGCAATACCTGTCGGATTATGCGGCGCGGATTAAACTCGGCATCGATCTCTGATACCGGGCAGCCTGCCGTGCAGGTGCCGCAGGCAAAACACAGCTTGATATTTTCACCACCCGGATGATTCGCCACCTCATACTTGAACTGAGGATCATAGGTTTTGTCATCATTCATGTTCTTTATTCTCCTCGTATGCATATCATGTATTAAACCGTCATCATTCCGCTACACCAATTCCTGAACCCTGAACCCTAACCATCAATCCGCGCCGTTGGCGGGACCAGCTCATTCCCAAATACCCCCTGGCC
>CAZCLS010000034.1:13768-15471 GCA_964499565.1 uncultured bacterium | reverse complement strand
ATAATGTTCGATCACGAGAAACTGGATGTTTACCGCGTGGCAATAAAATTTGTCACCTGGTCGTATCAATTATGCAAACGCCTCAAAGGCGCGGATCGCCAGGCCCGGGATCAGCTCCTTCGTGCTTCGTATTCGATTCCGCTGAACATAGCCGAAGGCAACGGTAAGCTGCCCTCGCCGGACCCAGCGGATTGCGCTTGGTTCCGCGCTGGAGTGCGCGGCAGCACTTGACGTGTTGTGTGCCTGTGGCGCTATCGAGCCGGAGGACGCCCAGACGGGCAAGGCACTGCTTACTCGGATTGTCGCCATGCTCACGAAAATGACAACGCGCCCCATGCGGATGCGTGAAGAGGCCGAGTACGAGTACGAGTGCGAGTACGACAAGGACGGAGTACACCAACCATTGGCTGCAGGCGACACGGACAAGCCATGTGCCTGAGCCATGCCGTTATATTTACACACGAATGACCATTATGAGCGAAACTGAACAACGTGAGAAAGCGCCGATCCTGAGTGTAAAACTTGCACTCACGGATTACGACACGCTGCTTGAAAGCGTGCAGAACGCTATTGCTCATAAGCAGCACATCCGGCTCAATTTCTGTAATGTGCATGTTACCATGCTGGCTCAGAACTCCGCTCCCTTGATGGCTGCCTTGAATCATCCCGACGCGCTGACCATGCCTGACGGCATGCCTCTCGTCTGGGCCTTGCGCTCCTGCGGCCACCTTCTTCGCGACCGGGTGTACGGCCCCGACTTTTTTGAATTATGTCTGTCTTCCCAGCGCGGAACCACCCGCCATTATTTTTTCGGCAGTACCGATGATACCCTCACGAAACTCAGGCAAAAACTAACAACCCGTTTCCCCGGCATTCTTATCGCCGGTATGTATTCCCCTCCCTTCCGTCCCCTGACACCGGAAGAAGAAGCTGATATTATCAACAACATCAATGAATCCAACGCTGATATCGTCTGGGTAGGTTTAGGGGCCCCGAAACAGGAATTATGGATCAATGCCACTGCAGGTCGCATACACGCGCCCGTGGTCGCCGCGGTCGGTGCCGCGTTTGATTTCCTGGCCGGCACAGTCCGCCAGGCACCCGACTGGATGCAGCGCTTCGGCTTGGAATGGCTCTTCCGACTGATCATGGAACCCCGCCGCCTCTGGTTCCGCTACCTGTACTACAATCCGCTCTTCATCCTCAAATTTCTCCATTCCCGCTATTTCACCCGCCGATAGCCCCCCCCGGCATGATACATTAGTCCGGGCCGCTGCCATAACGTCAGAATGACCATTTCATTGAAACGTGCCCGTTTCAATGAATATGTATCGATTCATTTGTTCAATTTTCCCTTTCTCATGAAAATCATTCATATTGCAAATCTAACGATTTAATATGTGGAATTATCCACAATTATTCCGTATATCACGCATCCGCTTTTTTCCCGGGTTGTCTGATGATCATTTTAATTTCTTATCAATTCCGTTGCCACACCGATTTCGCTGTGCCAGCAAAGGGCGGACACACGGGTCCATCCCTACACCGTGTTACGCATGGGCAATGCACCGGGTAACACATGATTTGTATCCGGCAATGAATGATCGCAATGAACATGGTCGCGGTCCATTGGCCACTGTAGGGGCGACCGGCGGGTCGCCCTCTTCTACGTTAATGTGAACGATACCGTGTATATGATTGGC
>CAZCLS010000034.1:0-13668 GCA_964499565.1 uncultured bacterium | reverse complement strand
CCGGCGGGTCGCCCTCTTCTACGTTAATGTGAACGATACCGTGTATATGATTGGCGGTACCCTGGACCGATCTGTCTGATCGGTCCGATCCGTCCGACAAGCCAACGGACCAAAATCATCAGCCTTGCATTTAATCAGCCGTATAACGGTTATCGAATGTTCAAAATTTTCTCTCACAGAGGCACGGAGGCACAAAGGTATGTATTTAGGCATTTTTTCCCATTCTTTATTAGGCCCTCACAACAACCATAGGCCCATATGATTTTCTCCCATCCTCCGTGCCTCTGTGCCTCTGTGAGAGGTATTCTTTAAAGGGCGACCGGCCGGTCGCCCCTACACAATATCCTCATATTTTACGCAACGAATGGTTAGAGAATGTTGTCTGTTTTCAGTATGTTCCGTATGCCAACCCCGATTCATACATGGCTACGACGTTTTCCGTTGGCGAGTTGTCTTGCAACTGATGTGTCGGCGCGAGACAGTAGCCTCCGCCCGGCATCATGATTTCAAGCGTGTCTCTTACGTTTTGTTTCACCTCTTCAGGCGTTCCAAAAGCAACGGGTCCGGCGGTTGAGATCATGCCATGAAAAGCAAGACGGTCGCCGTACGTCCGCTTTATGTATTCAGGCTCCATTCGAGCAGCTTCCGGCTGCATGGTATCGATGACCTGGATACCCATTTCAATGAAATCATCGAAGGCCCAACTGGATGAACCGCATGAATGTATCATAACCGGCAGGTTGAATGACC
The DNA here is from genome assembly GCA_964499565.1 of uncultured bacterium. Taxonomy (GTDB): domain Bacteria; phylum Auribacterota; class UBA3054; order UBA3054; family CAZCLS01; genus CAZCLS01. The sequence goes on along the minus strand of CAZCLS010000034.1, from coordinate 12,918 downwards.
TGGCCATGTCTACAATTTTTTGATGCCTGGGACGTAGAATGTGGCGATACATGTCAAGACCGATGAGCGGTCCCCGCTGCGTGCCAAGGTCCTCACCCATGAACACAAGGTCAATGGCCCCTTCCGAGGCCTCGATAGTGCGGCGCAGCACTTCCGTCTGAATATCGAGTTTGCGGTCTATAAACGCAAAAAATTCAGGCGACTCAAGGGCCATGTCAATCATGACCTGCTCCATTGTGCGTATCATACCCGTCGCGTTGATTATGTCCCCAGTGCCGGGACCGCCAACGATGATACAGTAGTCGCTGTACTGTTCACAAACAGTTTTAATGTGACGATAGTCGAAATCGTCCGGTGACGGCATGGGCCAGGCTAACACATCACTGAGCGTAGCGTTCTGAAGCGGGAAATCGCAGAAATCCCAGTACCCGCCACTGTCATGCTCGACCCAGCGTGTATGGATTCCCCACATGTCGATATGACGCCCGCTGACAGGAGCATGCAGCTCGGGACCTGCGTACCGGGCAGCTACGCTACGGAAGTCCACGTGTAATGCCTGCCGCAAACCTTCATCGTCATCCGGCTTCAGGCCGAAATGATTTTTCAACCGCCGATCGATTCCATTATTGCATATATAATCAATAGGTACCCGGTCAGGTTCACGATGTGAAATCGCCGTAAGTACACGATCTTTTGATGTCATAGGCTTCATATCGAGCACCTGGTAATTATCAATGCAAAAAAGCTATGTCCATTCACCTGCGCTATATTGTCACTTCAATAATATTCAAATCCTGACGTATAGTATCCAGAACTTCGGCGGACGGGAGCTTGTCGAGTGTCATTGTGCAGGATGCCGCTTCGGCATGATTGAAGATTTGATTCTGCATTTCCTCGATGTTTATCCCACTATCTCTAAGCTGGTCGAGTACCTGCGCGAGCACGCCGACCCGATTATAATGACGGATGACCAGCTTGTCGACGGTTCCCTGGGTGGTACGGATATTGACAACGTTGGGCGGAGTACCGCCGTTGGTGAACACCTTTACTATGCGTACCACCTCCGCCGCAATTGCTTCTTCCGACTGCTCGGTTGAGGCTCCAATATGGGGAGTGCAGACCACTTTTGATGCAAGTTCAACCTGATCAAAGACCGCCTCTCCGCCAGTGGGTTCATTCGCGAAAACGTCCAGACCAACTTTGAGCCCCCGCTCCTCAATAGCTTCGAGGAGGGCGTCATAGTCGACAATATCGCCGCGGGCAGCATTCAGAAAGATAGCTCCCTGCTTCATGGCAGCGAAAAATGGCGCGTTGATCATGCCTTTGGTCTCCGGAGCGGTTGCCACGTGGATACTGACCGCATCTGCCTTCTGCGCGACAACTAGTGGAGTCGCCGCGAACTCAAAGCCATAAGCCTCAGCCTGTTCCGGCGTCAGGCTTCTCGACCACGCAATGATCTTCATTCCCAGCGCCTGCGCCCGCCGCGCCACTGCCATACCGATGGCGCCCGTACCGATGATGCCTAGCGTTCGGGTCTTGAGCCCTGATGCCTTCCCGAATCTTCTCTTTTGCCAGGCGCCCTGGCGCAAGGCTTGGGTGGCATCTGCAATTCCGCGGTCACACGCGATCAGAAGCCCGATAACCAGCTCAGCGACTGCATCGGTATTCTTCCCCGGGCAGTTGGCGACATAGATTCCGTTCCTCGAAGCGGCTTCAAGATCGATCGTGTTTACACCCGCCCCTGCCCGGACAATCAGGCTAAGGTTTTTTCCCGCATTAATCGTTTTGCCGGTGACCTTCTTTGACCGGACGATCAGGACTTTGACGTCCCCGACAGCTTCGGCAAGATCCTCAGCTGATATGTCGGGTTTGGATGTGACTTCAATACCTAATGCCTTCAACTCTTCGATCATTTTCGGATATACCTTATCGGCTATCAGGACTTTCATTATGATGCCTCCTTTGTGTTAGAATTATTGCCTGAGTCGTATTTTTGACGTTGTTGACATTTTTGACGTCATTGACGTTGTTGACGTTGTTGTTTTTATTATCAATATTGTCAATACAGTCAATGCCGTCACAACGGTCTCGTTCCTTTGCAGTCCGGAAAAGCGGAGCAGCCCCAGAACGGGCCTTTTGCTGAGTTTCTCTGACGCATCGGCTTGCCACACTGCGGGCATTCCGGTGCTGGCGGCATTTCTTTTTCCCGTGCTTCAATGCGTTTGGCGGTCAGCCGTTCGCTGAAGCCGCCGGTTTCCTCAAAGGCTTTGCCTTGCGCTTCAATCTGGCTCTTCAGCATGTTCATGGCGCGACCGATGATAATAAGCATAGCGTTAGCCACGACCACAACGTCATCAGCGTCTATCCATTGCGCGTATTTTTGGCGCTGTTCCAGCGCATGTTTCGCTGACTCGCGAACAATATCATCCGTGAAGGATGCCGTATCAAGTGAGATGGCGTTCACCGCTTTCGCTTCCGGCGAATGAACCGACCACGGGAGTTGATTCTGGTCGATGATAACGAACTCATAATCGCCGCGAAGCTCGCTGAGGCTCGCTCTAGCCACATCAGTGAGCTTCATCTCTGTGTCTTTGGACGTTGCCGCACGTTCAGAGCCCTCGATGATATTCTGCCGTCCGCTGCGGGCAGCCTGGGTCATTTGGTCGTACTGCCGGCCTTTCGGGTCATAGACCTTCGACTGCGCCTGGCGCGCATTGTACGTAAGGAATCGCCGGCAGAACCGCTGGGTTTCGATTTGAATGATCGTAGCCAGCGTGAAGGAATGCAGCCTGCGGAAACCGCCATGTTTGTCGAAAAGTTCAGGCATGCTAATAATTCTCCCGGCGGAGTTGTGCGGGGGGGTTTTTTGACGTTATTGACGTTATTGACGTCATTGAGGATTGAGAAACAATGCTGCACCCTTCGGCAAGTAACATTAATACAGTTAATAAGGTCAATGATGTCATACATGCATCCTTATTATATTATTTTCCGAATTGCCATGCAAAAGACAGTTGTGATCACCACATAGAACGAAACCAGGGCGCATCGGGAAAGGGAGCGACGTTATATCGCATCCGGTTATGCAGGGGTACTGTGGAACGTCTCCGGCACAACCGATTCGAAACGGTAGAAGCCTGAACCAACAGCATAGACAGCCCGGCCCTGCTCGCATATGCCTAAAGAAACGTGTTCTGCTTCCCGGGCTGACCGCCCGCTTTCGAGATCACCGGCCGGATCCGCTGTCGGAAGGTGAACGGTGCCCGAACTGTTGGGGGGTATGGTCACTTCCAGAACGAAACGGCCGTTTTCTTTGTGCCACGCGCTTCGCACCCGACCATAGGGAGTGCATGTCTCACCGGCTGCCCACGTCAGATCGCCTGTCGGCCACGGTTTGATAATAACGTGTTTAAACCCGGGCCGGGCGGGGTCGGGCAGGATCCCTGCTATCGTCTTGTAAAACCAGGCGCTGATCTCGCTGAACATAGGGTGATTGCGTGAGCTTGTTTTGCCGTCCCATGTCTCCCACAGAGTCGTTGCGCCTTGTTCAATCCAGAACCCCCAGCTTGGGAAGTCCCGCTGTGTGGCAATACGGCAGGCAACCTCCGCGTGGCCTAACTCAGTCAGCACATTCAACACATATTTCGTCCCAAGTATTCCGCAGTCAATGTGATCATTACAGGCGGCCACCTCATCAAGCAGCATAGCGCCGAAAGTATCAATCTCCTCCGGCTCCGCCAGGCCCTGATAGAGAAAACACCCTATCGCCGTCTGGCTGTGCCCGGCAAGACGGCCGTTTTTTTTGTTATAGTAGTTTGCCCGGACAGCTGCTTTTATCTTTTTCGCCAGAGCTTTGAAACGACGGGCATCGCTCTTCTTCCCGAACAATGAAGCAATTCGAGCTACAATACATACATCCACATAGTAGTATGCCGTATTGGTCAATCCAGCCGGGGCTTTGTGGCTCTCTGCTCCGGAAGAGGGCGGACACCAGTCTCCGAGGCCGAATTGCACGATGTGATCCATAGCCAGTGTGCCAAGGAAATCAAGATACTTCTTCATTCCGTCATAATGGCTCCGCAGTATCTCCCGGTCGCCTCTGTACAGGTACAGATACCATGGAATGAGAATATAGGCGCTGTCCCAGGCCGGTCCAGCACCCCAATTGAAACCCCAGCCTCCCGTCGGAACGATACCGGGGAGTGCACCACTGGGCCGCTGGCAGTCGACAAAGTCATCCATCCATTTTGTATAGGCCACTGCTGGTTCGAAATTGTAGAGAACCTGTTCAGCTGAGAGGTGGGCATCCCCCGTCCATCCATTCTTTTCCCGGTGGGGACAATCGGTCGGTATGCCATGGTAGTTCCCTGACGTTGTCAGGACTGTAGCCTTCTGGATACGGTTGAACAATTCATTTGAGCACTCAAATGAACCGATTTGCTTAAGATCGGTGTGTACTATACGACCTTCCAGGGTTTCTATGGCAGCTTCACCGGACAATCCTGTAACCTGGACATATTGGAATCCGTGATACGCGAATTTTGCCTCGTATGTCTCGATACCGGTGCCTTTCAGGATGTACGTGTCCGTCTGAAACACTTCGGTTGTAACGAGCGCATTGATATTGGACTGGTCAATGTCGCCGTCCGCCCCGAGTTTCTCGGCATACCGCATCACTATTACCGTTCCGGCAGGGCCGCTGACGCTGAGCCGGGCCCAGCCGGCTATGTTTTGCCCCAGGTCATAGACCCACACATCCGGGCGTACTTCCTTTACCGCTACGGGCCTGATCGTTTCAGTAACGCGGCAGGGCGGCATGATGTGCGCACGCAGTACGCCGCCGGGGTGGCGGGCAATTCGAGCAGCATGCCAGCCAGTCGGCTCAAAAGCCGCCGTGTCCCAGCCGCTCTTCTCCTCGCGGGCATCGTATATTTCGCCTGTGCGCAGGCCATCATACACTATCGGCCCTGCGGCGCAAAGCCAGGAAGTGTCACTGAAAACTGATGTTGTGCTGCCGTCTTCAAACATAATTTCGATCTGGACAAGGGTCTTGCACTCATCGCGCCATGGAGCCACATACAGGTTCCACGCATCCGGGGTGTGATGGTTGTACCACCCGTTACCGATGATTATACCGCCCGCGTTATCCCCTTGCACCAGGTACCCGGTGATGTCATGAACCGTATACAAAACCCGGGCGTCGTATTTTGTGAAAGCCGGATGCAGCACCGCGTCGCTCACGGTGTACCCGTTCAGGCGGAACTCATAGAAGCCCAGCCCGCATACATATGCTCGCGCGGATGCAACCGGCTTGGTTAGCCTGAACGTTTTGCGAAACAGGGGTGCCGCAGGAACGCCATGGTATTTCACAGGCATGTCCCCGGCTATCCACTTGGCCTTCCAGTCTCGGGAACTAAGCAAACCCATTTCCCAGCTGGCCGGGTTCGATACCGCCTCGCAGCCTGTCTCATCCCATACATGCACCATCCACCAGCAGAGCTGCCGCGACCGCAGTTTCTTTCCCGCATACGGAATCAGTATCGAGGCCTCAGACTCTATTCTCCCGCTATCCCACAAATCCGCAATTCCCGCCGCCAGCATTTCCGGAGCGGAAGCTACCATAATGCGGTACGCCGTTTGACGTGCTCCACGCCTGTCTGAATCAATACGCCAGCTCAGTCGCGGAGTAAGCGTTTCAATGCCCATTGGATTTTCTAGATACTCGCACAGCGCGTTTGTGATTGTTGTCATGTTCTCAAACTCCTGATATTCCTTTTATGGTTCACAAATAGTATCCCTACCCTGCCGAACGCAGTTAGGTACCAGTGCATGAGATTGTTTTTTTCATGCGGTGTTCAAGGCACCTGCCTGCCGGTGCGCGCTTCAAGAAGCCGATACCAGTCTTCTCTGCTGTACTCAATATCCAATGCCTGTTTCGCTGCTTTGATGCGTGCCGGTGTTGTTGAACCTATGATTGGCACAATCACAGCGGGATGTTTGAGCAGCCATGCTAAGAGTACTATCCATGGCTCTGTATTATATTTTTTGGCCTGCAGATCTAATTCCGCCTTGATCCGGGTTTCATCTTCCGGTGAAAATGTACTCCCCCAGGCAGGATATGCCACACCGCCAAGCGGGCACCAGGCTTGCGGCGTTATACTTCTTTCCTGGCATTGATCAAGCGTGCCGTCCGATAATGTATTGATATTGTGGATGTTTATCTCTACCTGGTTCATCAGCAACGGCATCGGACAATACGTTTGCAGCAGGCTGACCTGTGCTGGACTGAAATTACTTACGCCGAAATGCAGTACTTTACGTGAAGCCTTAAGTTCCTGAAACGTTTCAGACACTTCCCGGGCATTCATAAGGTAATCAGGCCGATGCAAAAGAAGCAGATCGAGATAGTCAACCTTAAGCCTGGTTAACGACCCTTCTACACTTTTCAGTATGTGTTCTTTCGAAAAATCATATCGTACCGGGTCATTCTTTTCAGGTTTGTCTTTTCCTCTGATCCCGCATTTACTCGTAATGAGTATTTTGTCACGCACTCCCGGAAGCTCCTCTAAAACTTCCGAAAATAATTCTTCACATAAGCCGCCGCCATAAATATCAGCATGATCAAAATGAGTATATCCTTCTTCAATTGCTGTTCGAACGGCTTGTTTTCCTTTTTCACGATTGTCAGCTGAGTTGTCCCCAACAATCCGCATGCAGCCATATACTAAGCGCGAAGATGAAATCGTGCTTTTTCCAAGTTTTACCGTTTCCATTGCTTCCTCTTTATTGTATGTGTGACCATATCGTATGCGGTCCCATCAATGCTCCCGCGTGCCAGCCATGCCCAGGGGCGGCAGCTTCCGGCACGTTCCCGGAACAATCACAGCACCGGGCATATCCACCCGCGGTCTCTTCAGGGCCGCAGTCCGGGCGTCCCGTATGATCCGCAGCAGCGCCTGGTACGTCGGGTTAGCCGAATTGGCAAACACAACCCGCGCTGTTCCGGAAAAATCCGGCGCGACGTTTCGGGCAGGCCGAAAAACGTCCGGCGGCTGAAGTCCCTGGTCTACCAGCGGCATAGTTACTATCCGTGCCGGGCGCTCCCGGCACCAGGCCAGGCCCAGAGGCTTGTCCGCGGATAGCGTTGCCCGCAAGATCCGGCTTCGTTCCGGTTCGGCAAGATTAACCCAATCGTTTCCGATTTCCCGGGCATGGCATGCCAGACAACCACCCTGTTCCATGACCTTAAGGATCGGTTCCCTGGTTTCAAGAATAGCCCCGCAAACAGCGTTTTCCGTATAGTCCCAACGCCCGTAGTAGTTTCCGTTAAGATCCATCCAGGTTAACAGGCGGGCAATCTCAGCACGCGGCATCTCTTTTAACCGCTCCTTGTGCCCGTCCAGCAAAAGGGTTGCCAACGGTGCCTGACCTGATCCGTGAGCGCGAGGAGGAAGAATTCCAGCTGTTTTTTCAGCATCGTTATTGCAGTTTAGAAAACCAGTCAATGTATTCTTGAGCAGCGTCTCATAGCTGATGCTGAAGGCCCAGGTCCAGCCTCCGGACAGGTCTATGCCCCCCGCGATACCTTCTTCCCCGCCGTGGCAGCGCACACAGCGACGATCCAGGATCGGTTGAATGTCGGTTGGATAGTCAACGAATCCGTTACCCCAGGCTTCGGGCGAGATCCGGCTCGGGTCGCGCGTCAGAGCGGCCGGAAGCGCGCCGGGAGACGGCGGAGCCAGATCGTCATCCTCTATATGACAGCCGCTGCAGGAGCGGGTAACGCCCGGAGCTGCCTGCACAAAAGTACGCATACTCTGTACCAGGCGATCGTCGGCGTCCAGAGCCTGCACATACAGCGCCTTGCCTGGCGGTGCTTCGAAATACGCCGAACCGTCTGGGTCCACCGGCACTGTGCCAAGCACGTTTTTCACATCGTACGACCCCTGCCAGCTCACCAAAAAAGCCTGGTTCCACCAGCGTCCTCCCGGCGGAATCCCGCTGATTCGGGCCGTAGTCTCCACCACTCTCAGTTTCTGCACTGTTCCACGCTGCACCCCTTTCATACCGCGGTAGATGTCCTGCAGCATAAATCGCGCGGGCCGATCAGGTTCAATCATCGATGGTCGAATAGCCGGCCGAAGACGCGCACCCACCGGCATCGGTGAATAACAACTTATCTCCGGGTCCCGGTGTACCATCACTCTGGTGCCAAAGCGGTCAATTAACTGCAGCTCTCCGTGCTGGCCAAGCTCCAGCGCGTTGTTGGCAATCAGTATGAAATCCTCGTTCAATGGCCATGGGTCACTCGGCCCGTGACTCAGTCCCTGATCCATTTCGGTGGGATACTCAGGAGTGAAATTGGTGATGGCATCCAGGCGATTCTTGCCTTTGCGGGGGTCGATGGTAACAATGGCTCCCACAGCCTGCCCATTGTGCGGAGTAAGAGTTGCTGTTATCAGCGTACTGCCGGGTACCGGGCGGGCATCCAGGATGGCCGTGGGCTTAGCCAGGTTATTGCCAAACAACGCCGTTTCCTGTGTTCCATCCGGGTTCACCGTCCATAAGCTCTGCAGGTACAGTGCTGTTTTGTCAACGTATTCCCAGCGACCGTACAGCAGCCTTCCGTCCGGCAACATTGCAGGATCAAACTCGTTGACGTTGTTGACGGAAATCGCTCGCAGGTCTGTTCCGTCTGGATTCACGGTGTGCAAAGTATCAATATAGCTGTTGAAGCACATCACCAGGCCGCCGCCGCGGGTGCTGGTGAATGCTATACGCCCGTCCGGCAGGTAACAGGGAGTGATGTCGTGCCTCCCTCGACCGATCAGTCCCTGAGGGTCTGCCTTGCAGCCGCAGTCCACTCCCGGGTCGGTGATGCGGTGCAAGCCTTTCCCATCCAGGCCGATTTCATACAGGGATGTGTCGCCGGCGCTCGCGCCTTTGAAGGCAAACAGCACACGCGTGCCATTCCAGGACAGCTCAGGATCCCGATACACGCCTTCACCCAGGGTTTCTTCTGTAGAAGGATCGATCACCGGACGTACGCGGTGCTGCGAGAAAGGTTCTGCCGGATTCTCCAGCACATAAATCCCCCCTCCCGGATTCCAGGTCAGATAGTCGTCGTAAATGTGTCCTGCCATATATGGATTGCGTTTCACAAACAGCAGCGGCTGGTCCAGCAAACGAGTTAGTGCCCGGCGCTTGTCCTCACAGTGGGCGATCGCCTCTGCCAGCGCTTCGGTGTCAGCATTCATCAGGCGCTGCCGGAATCCGTCCAAATCCGCATCCAGCCGTTCCGCGCGGACCCGGCAGGCCGCAAAAAGTTGCGCGTCCTCAGGACGGAGAATTGAGAGCCGGTCGAGACTGTGGCGGAAGGCAGCTATCTTCTCGGTTGTCAGTTCCTGTTCCGCCTCCTGAACCTGTCTGTAGACACTGTAATCAGTAGCTATGGCTGCTGCCGTAAATATAACACTGCCTTGATTTCCCGCCGTATGATTGATACCGATTAATGCCTCTAATCGCTCGAACGGTTCAGTCAGGTCAAAAACTACTCTGCTGTCGGCATGGGCGAAAAGCCCGTGTTCCAGTATACGATCCGCGATCCGGAGTGGTTTTCCGTCGCAGCCAATATTCCGCGAATACTCACCCCACCCCACTTGGCAGTATACCGGTTTACTATCGGCCAGGCGCACTTCAGTTCCATCGGCCCGTACCATGCGAGCCTCGCCCCACACCGCCTGGCCCCAGGAATATCCCTTCGCTTCCAGCAGCAGAGTGCGTGCTCCACGCAGGTCGAGGTGCATCTCCCGGGCCGGCTCCCCGCCCCGAATCGGCCCGCAGGTTTGCGCTGGAACCACGGCTACACCCGGCCCGACCATTATTATCAGAACGACTGTCAACCGAAGTATGCGTTTGATCACGTTCCTCATTTCTGCATGTTTCGTATTGCTTCTAATATATCTACTGATATAAAAAGTGAGATTGAACAAAAAATACCTTTGGCCAGGAAATACCAGGCAATTATCTCGTTTTTAAACTTTCCCGCAAATAGTTCATTGCCTTCTAAAAACGTATAAAGGCAAATCAAAAAAACGAGTACTCCCGCCGTTTTTACTATGATCTTTTGGGTCTTCATGTAAATTCTCCTTCTTTTTTCTCTTAACCGCTTCAGTTTGCCATGTCTGTGAACAGAGCGTTGGTCCAGGCCCGCCGGCCTGTATCGTCCTCCAGTTCCACGCAATGGTATTGCCAGTCCATCGGCACTGGTATTCTCACCTCTGTTATCAGACTGCCATCGAATGATCCTCTACGCATCCCGCGATAGTCCGGGCCTACTAATCTTACAAACCGTACCGGTGACGTAGTCAGATGCACATCATTTCCGTCCCATGCAATTGAATGTATTTCAGGGCCGCAGCTTGAATAGAAATTTCCCGAACGGATGGCTTCCATGATTTTCCGGGGCGTGCATGCATCGGTATTCACGACGATCCATCCGCCATTCCAACCCGGATGCTCAGGTACCAAGTGCGTATCATCCACTGCCAATGCCAGTGTGGCCGGATTGACCTTCAGGGCGCCATTCCAATGAACCAGCCCGCTGCCTTTGCCATTCATCCATTGGCAAACATGATTGTAGACTTCCACGCCGTCAAACTGCCAGCGCAGACAATCATCGGTCGTATTGCCGCACCAGTGAGGGTGAGCCAGAATAAGCAAGGCGCCCTGCTCGCGCGCGGCCGCAAGCCCCGCCATGAATCCATTGTCAGGATTAATGTCATGGACGGCGCCCAGGCAGACAACATGGTATGAAGCCCCGGTCGTGTCCTGCCCATCAAGTTCGATACCGTCAAGCCACAGCAGCGGATATGTCTCACGGTCTAACGAGGTATCTGACGGCACCCAATGGTCCGTTCGAAACAAAAATTCATATCCCGCCCCCGCGTACATTTCCGCCAGTTCAGTAAACGTTTTGCCGCCATCGGAAGCGGTACTATGCAGATGCGTGTTGCCTTTGAACCATTGCCCTGAAGTGCAGTAACGAAATTGTTTCATATAACTATCTATTATTCATACTGTTAGAAAGGGAAAAGTATAGCATTTTCCGGGCTGGCACGCAAATGATTTCCGCTCATGAAACCAGACTTATTTGTACCATTCATATATATCTTTCGGTTTCCATAATGTGGATACTAGTAGTGTGAAGGCATAGGTAAAAACAGGCAACGCGACTAAGATAAGCACAATTACTATTCCCAATGCTAAATAAGGTAATTTCTGGCATGATTTTTCTACAATAGTGTATATAAAACCGAACGGTTTTTCCACTATTGCCAATGCTAGACTGAGAACAATCAAACGCCATGATTTTTTAAACCAGAACCACCATACTTGTACTATATTCATGTTCTCCTCCGTTTACTTGTAATGTATTAGAATAATCGATAATGGAATTTAAATCACGTTTGCTTCAATTCAGCCATTCTCCCGCATGCTGTCTATTTCCGCTAACATGTCTCTTACCTTTTCGCAATCCTGGATACCGGCAATTTGTATTGTACTTTGATTTCCTCCGCCGGTTGTCGCCATCTGCAGAGCAATAATTCCAAAGCGGCGCATCAGGCGTCCCTGAACTGTAGCATAATCAACAATAGACCTGAAATGAAGCTTCCGGTCTACGCGGATATATCCTGTTTGAATAATTCGCAGGAAAGCTCCTTCAACTGAAACGCGAAGGCCTTTCGACATTCTCGCAGCCAGATGATGACTGAACATAAAGTACAGACAGGTTGCTATTCCTTCCACCACCAAAAAGATTTCAACAATTCCTTTTACAATTCTGAAGATTGTTTCTTGAATTCCAATACCAACACTGTTATCTAGTACGTCTGTTAAAACCGCCATTCCAAAAAGAAAGGCGAAAAGGGATAATCCCCCCATCCAGATGAGTAACCATTTGACCCTTAGATATCTTCTTAATGCATCGCGATTAATGTGAATTTCAATGTTTTCAGGGTATATATCTTTCACCTTCTCTCCTTAATTATTTTTGATTAGCTTTATCAAATGTTTGTCTCGCCGCGGAATCAGTCCATTTTGATCAGTTTTATATTGCTGAGAATGTTCTCATCTTTTTCAAGTATTGTTAAAACCCATTCAATGTTTTTTTATTTACGCCTTCTCAAATGGTTTATGAACATCTTTGGATTCCCAACGATCACATCATCATCAAAACTGTCGAGTTTACCTTGTATTTCCCAGTTCCTGATTTTAATGTATTTAGGTTCGCCCAGCATTTCAAATATTTCCTGATGTAACTCCTTAATCTCAGAGCCCGAAAAATTCACAGGTCTGTGAATCTGCTTAATCTGTTCCTGCATCGAATACAAACCATGTAAAGTTCTCACGGATGTATTCGCCAATCACCTCTTCCAGGGATGCTGGAATAGTCGGTGTGTCCGCTCCCTGTGAGGCAAGATATTTTTTTGCCCAGGCAACGAACTGGTCCGGCCACTCTACATGTGTTACCGAGACATCATGAGCACCAATGCGGTCATGAAAGGTTACGCGGCCTGCTGATTGCTGGTTGTCCTCATCGGCGAGATGAAGAGACTCGGCATCATCAACGCTTGTCGTCTGCATGCGGGCAAGTTTTAGATTGATTAGTGCCGTTACCTTCTGGAATATCTCCACATCCGCATTGGTTACGGCCGGCTCCGAAGGCAGGGGCATTATTTCAAGCACTTTCGTCTCCCGATCCGCTTTAAGGTCTGTTGAAAGTATGAGTATCTCTTCCAGACCGTTATAGGCGATCAGTGCCCGTTGATTTGGTTCAAGGATAACAGCCGTTGGGTAGAAGGGAATTGAACCCATATCGCCATTCAGCCTGAAGGCTAGTATCCATAAACAGATCAG
>CAZCLS010000033.1:5182-15538 GCA_964499565.1 uncultured bacterium | reverse complement strand
CGCAGGTCCTTGCCGGTTACCGGCACATCGTTCCCGGGGCGGCTGTCATCGAGTTGCCCGCGATAGACGAGTTTTCTGTTTGCATCAAACAGAAAGAAATCGGGGGTACACGTAGCGGAATAGTCTTTAGCTGTTTGCTGAGATTGGTCATAGCATACGGGGAACGCAAAGCCGGCCTGAGCAGCCATGTCCCGAAGTTTTCGGGGAGCGTCATCGGGGTAAGAGGCAGCGTCATTGGCACTGATGGCAACAATGGCGATATCAGCATTCAGATAATCGTTACCGAGTTGAGCGAGCTGGTCGCGCACATGGACGACAAAGGGGCAATGATTACAGATAAACATGACAAGCAGGGCGGAAGAATCTTTAAACGAGTCGAGAGAGATCATAGACTCAGAGGTTACATCGGGCAATTGGAATGGAGGGGCGCTGGTGCCGAGATTAATCATGAGCGAGGGCGTAAGAGCCATGAGAACCTCCTGAATAGAGGGAGTTAGAGCAAGGGATTACAAACTGGAGAACGCCGCGGAAACCTGTTGCGGATCGATTTCAAGTTCAGCCAGGGCAGCCAGGGCGTTCATACCGGTGCGATAATAATTAGGCGTACGCTCATCCGAGAGATAGCGTTTAATATCACCGAGCATATTTCTCAGTGGTTGTTTATTTTCGAGGCGATAGACAAGATTATTAAGATAATCGAGCAAGCTGGAGATATTGGAATTATCGCTTTGAAGTGCGCGCCGGAGATACTGGACCGTATACGCGGCGAGTTTCTGGGCCTGGGTAATTTTATCGACATATTCCTTAGCGTTACTGGAAAGGGATGCAGCGGGGTAATTGGAAACGATGGAGAGCGAAAAGTCCCACCATTGGGCCATGCCGTTAGCAGCTTTCAACATTTCCAATCTGCGGCGGGAGGAATTCAGCAGAAGCTTGCGCAATTTTTTCAGTTGGGCATCCAATTCACTGCGCGCGCGTTTCTTTTCGAGGAACAGGTCTGCCTCGGCGCCGGAATAGGTAAGCAATTCATACGTCATTTCAACATCATCACAGAGAGCGACGCACAGGTTCTGCCAGGTGGAGGTAACGGTCGTATTGCTGACGCCGGGAAGAGCGATGGAATAGGTTCTGGCAATAGTCAGCATTTCGGGATCCTTAGCAAACAACGCGACCAATTCCTTCTCTTTGACATAGGCAGCTTCGACAGAAGCTTCGAGCAGGAGAGGTGTCGCATCGGCGGCATAGATATTAGTAGACATGCAGAACTTGAGACACTGGGCCGCTTTTTCGGGTTCACCGGCTTTAAGGAAGACCTGACCGGCTAAGAAACTCATTTCATAATTATTGCTGAGGCGTTCACCGCATTTGCGCAGAAGTTCGGCGGCTTCTTCATAGTGGCCCTGTTCAGCGCTGAGACGGGCCATGGCAAGGCGGATTTTATCAACCTGATCGATGGAAAGAAGATCAGGGGGAAGGTGCAGTTTCTGATACTGGTCGGCATAGGCCAGGGCCTGATTAAAGTCGGAAGCGGCGAGGGCGTTACTGACGCCATAAATAAGAGTCCAGCCCAATTCGATTTCGAACTCTTTGAGCAGGGCGGGATCGAGCGAGACCGCGTTTTGAAAACAGAGCAGGGTGCGGTTGTAGTTATTTGAGGTGTACGCTTCCTTACCTTCAGCGGCCTGGATACGGGCTTTAGCTTGTTTTTCGAGTGTATCGATGCGCTGCATACCCTGGGAGACGGAAGCCGAGTGGGCGAACGCGCTTTTGAGTTGTTCGAGGCGGGAATAAATAGCCTCGTATTCACTTTCCAGGTTGAGAGAGAAGGCCTCCTGCATCAAGGCCGCGGCGGATTTTTCCTTGCGGCGATCTGCCAGCAGGGCAATTCGTTTTTCGGCGTCCGCGGCAGCGGTCGTATCTTTATAACGGTTAATGACCGTGCGGTAGGCGGCTTCAGCATTATCGAATTCCATGCGGATATCAAAATCGAGCGCTTTTTTGAGGAGTTCCTGAGCATACTGCTCATTCTGCTGGGCATAGCGGTCGATCAGTTCGCGCAATTGCTCTTCGACCTGCTGGATACCGGAGAAGGTGGAATAGGTATCTCTAAGGGTTTGCAGTGTTTCGATACCGCGAAGCAACTGGCCGCGGGCAAGGGCATTGGAAGACTGGGAGAGCATTTCGCGGGCACGGATTTCGACAACGAAAGGATTACTTTTTTCCTCAATGGAATCGAGTTTTGAGATAGCGTCGGCGGTCGGGAATCGATTGCGGGTACCTTTAACAATTTCCTGCGCTTTTTCGTACTGTTTATTTCTGAGGGCTTCCGCGGCGACGCCATGCAGATCGCGAACAAGTTCATTGGCGCGGTCATCAAGCACATTGGCAATTTTAAGCGGTTTAAGCTTCATTGAAATGCTGAGGGGCATATCATCAGGGAGGCTATCGGCAGTGATATCTCCTTTTTCCCTGATCATAAACGTGCGTTTACCGGTCAGGCCGATTTTAACAGGTTCAGCGACGCAGGTAAAACCTTCTTCATCGGCGCGGAGCATAGAAAAGCGATAACCGAACAATTCGGGTGAAGCAGCGAGGGAATCTTCGACATGGCCGTAATTATTGGAGACAAGGTCACGGAAATCGCCGTACTCGGAGAGGCCGTCATTATCCTGGTCTTTTTTGAGAGAGAGTTTAAGATATGTTTCAGCGACAGCGATATCCTGGAGTTCTTCGATAACGTATTTTTCATTACGTTTAATACGGTTTTCAGTCGTATTACTCCAGAGCCACCAGCCGATCCCGGCACCGAGGATAATAAACCAGGTCAGGCCGATATAGATAGCGTAATGAGCGCGGCGCACATCGGTGATATGGCCTCCCCGGCGGCGGATAAGGCTGAGGGAAATAAAGCCGAGGATAATACCGATGAGCCAGCCGAAACCGAAGAGAAGAGGGCCGAAGAGACTGCAGACGAACGCGACAATCGGCATCAAGCCCGCGCCGGGAGCATGAACACTTTCGATGGGGGAGACAAAAGGGCTGGGAACATTGCTGGCGCGCTGATCGGCTCCGCAAGCGGGGCAGAAGAGACTATTAAACGGAACCGGCTGACGGCAGCGCCAGCAGGGAGTGGACTCACCGGCCATAATGCCGGTCTGGGCTGCAATGGCGGGCAACTGGTTGCTTTCGACTTCTTCAACATCGCCCTGTTCGATGACATCGAAGAGCATATGGCAATCTCCGGCTCTGAAAATAGTACCGCGTTCAAGCGGGGCTTCAGAGACGGTATCTTCATTGATAAAGGTGCCGGTTTTACTGCGCAGGTCGACAATAAACCATTGCGTCTTGCGGCGTTCTATTTTAAAATGGTGGGGAGAGATGGAAGGCAGAGAAAGCGAGATATCATTATCATCAGTAGAGCCGACCGTAATGCAGGCAGCTTCAATTTCGAAAGACTGTTCGTTGTCTTCGTTAGGAAAGATGATTAGTTTAATACGAGCCATAATACATAAAGTATACCAAATCAGGAAAAATACTGAAATAGGAGTTACTGCTGCAAGGCGGAAAGGGTTTTACGCACGACAAATTCGACCGAAAGCTCTTCAGGAGAGCTGCTGAGAACTTTCTTAACCGCGGCGAACGCATCAGAATTACGGAAGCCGAGGGCAACGAGAGCAAGCACGGCATCATTCATCACGGCCATTTCGGGTGTTTCGGCAATTTTGCCGCCGGCATCTCCAGCCAGGCCGAGGGATGAAACTTTATCTTTCAGTTCGACGATGATGCGCTCGGCGGTTTTTTTACCGATGCCTTTGATAGTGCTCAGCCGCTTGACATCAGCATTGGCGATCGCAGTACAGAACGCGGAAACGGGGAGGCTGCTGAGGATACTGATGGCAAGGGTCGGACCGATACCGGAGACGCTGATAAGCTGAGAAAAGAAGGCGCGTTCGGCGGTAGAGCTGAAACCGAAGAGCAGCTCGGTATCTTCGCGGACATAATGATGGGTATACAACCGTGTCGTGGAGCCGGCCGAAGGCAGGTCCTCATACGTATTCAGTGAGATGGAGACAGCGTACCCGACCCCATTAACATTAATGACAACCAGGGCGGGATTTTTTTCTTCGATAATACCATGCAGAAACGTGATCATAGCAATTGGCGATAGTGAAGTGCGTGCAGATGACAGATAGCGATAGCGAGAGCATCCGCGGCGTCATCGGGAGAGACAGCACTTTTGAGATTAAGCATAGTTCTGACCATATGCTGAACTTGTTCTTTACGAGCTTTACCGGAACCGACGACGGCTTTTTTGACGCGGGTAGGAGAGTATTCAGAGATAGCGATACCGGCACGAGTGACGGGCAGGAGCGCGACGCTGCGGGCTTCACCGATACGCAGGGCGGTCTGGGGATTTTTAAAAAAGAATTGGCTTTCGACGGCGGCACAATCGATAGAATATTCGTTAACGATATGAGCAATCCCGTCGGCGATCGAGAGGTGGCATTGCCAGACGGAGAGGGAAGCTTTGTTTTGAATCGAGCCGTATTCGACACAGGAAAGGGAAGCGCCTTCCTGGCGGACGATCCCGTAGCCGGTGCTGCGCGTGCCTGGATCTATGCCCAAGACGACCATAATCATTCAGCCGGCTGGTTTACCCCGGGAAGATCGGGCGAAGAGGCGCCGGTCTCACCGGACAGGGAAAACGAGAGGGAAGGGTCGACGACTTCGACATAGGTTTTAGTGCGCAGATGCTGGAGATAATCTTCATACAGCTGGGCGAATTTTTCTTCAAACATACGGCTGTAGATATCCTCATAGGCTTCGCGTTCAGTCTGGATATGGCTGGGACGTTTGCGGGAGACATAGGCGATATGGTACCCGTATTTCGATTCGACGATAGGGCTGAACTGGCCGGGATCGAGGGCAAAGGCGGCTTTTTCGACATCGGCCATTTCATCACCGAAGAATCCTTCTTCAACGATACCCCAATCACCGCCGACATTTTTTTTAGGGCCTTCGGATTTCAGGCGTGCAAGCTGCTGGAAGTTGGCGCCGTCCTTTAATTCGTTATAAATTGACAAAGCGCGCTGATACGCCTCTTCGGACGTCGGTTTCTTTTTGATCATGATCTGGTACATATGCACGTTAGCGGGCTGAAAATACTTGGAGACATTCAGCTGATAATAATCATGAATATCGGAAGGAAGGACGCGGATACGCTTGGCGATTTTTTCCTGAAGGAGGACATGGACTTTAATTTCGTCATCGACCATAGTGCGAAGACCTTCTGTAGTCAATTTATTTTCCTTGAGGAACGCGTTGTATTCATCTTCAGTCGTGAAGCGGTCGCGGATAGCGTTCAAACGCTTGGTAATTTCGGCATCAGGGATAGTGACCTGAAGATTATTAGCTTCAAGCAGGAGGAGTTTATCATTAATGAGCTTGGTAATGCCGGACTGGCGGGCCTGCTGAATTTTCTGGTCGAGGTCGGCGCCGGTATAGCGTTCGTTCAGGCCTTTGACGACGGGATTGAGGAAGCGGTCAACTTCGATTGACGAAATGGATTCATCGCCGACTTTAGCGACGACGCGGTTAACCTGCTCAATTTCGGCGCCATAGAGTGAGAGGGCAGTACAGAGGATCAGCAGACCAGCCGGGCAAAGAAGCTCAGTACGAGTTGACCAATTTTCTGATGAGTGTTTCATTGCGAATTACCTCATATTTGTTAGTAAGAGTCTGCAGCATCGACGTATAGAGTATTTGTTCCTGATCATCTTCAAGTTTTGACTTAATTGCGGCTTTAGCTTCATCAAACGATTGCCTTCGTTCCGGGATACGATCGGTAACTTTGATAATATGATAACCGAACTCAGTTTCAACTATATCAGAAATGTCATTTTTTTCCAATGCAAAAGCGGTTTTTTCGAACGAGGGAGACATTTGACCGCGGGAGAAAAAGCCCAGGTCACCGCCTTTAGCCTTGGAAGGGCAATCGGATTCAGCGGCGGCAATTTCTTCAAACGACTCGCCTTCGAGCACACGCCGCCGCAGGGTCATGATCTTCTGGTGTGCATTGTCGGCCTGGGAGGGCAGTGCGGTGGGGCTGAGCGCGACAAGGATATGGCTGGCCCTGATACGTTCGGGTACCATATACTCATCGGTATGGGCGTCATAATAAGTCTGAAAAACACTATCCTTAATGCTGACTTTATCAGCGATATAGGCGTCATAAAAATAGCGCATATTAACCTTGAGGATGGCATCGTCAATATCTTTCTGATACTGGGGATTGGCGCTGAAATTCTCGCGGCTGGCGGCATATTCAAATATTTTATTATTGATCAACTGGTCGATGAAATTTTCACGATTGCGATTATATTCCCGGCGCAGATAGTTCGGGAGAGAATCGAGGGATTCACCCGCAAAGACGCGATAGAACTCTTCGGCGGGAACCGGCAGGCCGTTTACGAGGGCCAGATCGTTAGAGGAAAGAGCGGTTTTGCGGGGTTGCACGGACAGTGACGCTTTTCTGGGCGGGTCGTCAGGAACAGCGGGAACGGATTTCAGAGACTGCGCCACGCCGACCGGTTCGGCCGCGGCAGGTTTTGCGGGGGCGGCCGGAGCAGAAGGTTCTCTGAGGACGACGGGAACAGACGGTTCCGCTGGTTTGGCAGGAACGGGTTGTTCCTTATTGCCGCATCCGACGATAAGCAGCGCCAGAAGAAGCGGGATAGAGATATTAATTTTCATTGGCAAGATAGTGTTTGAGCCGTTCGGCGGTATCGTGTTCAATTAAGGGGAGAATAATCAGGTCCAGATTACCGCTGAGAATATCCTCCAGGGCATGGACGGTAAGGCCTATGCGATGGTCAGTAACGCGGTTCTGGGGATAATTATAGGTACGGATTTTATCGCTGCGGTCACCTGAGCCGACCATGGAGCGGCGTTGTTCAGCGCGGACCGATTCGGCTTCTTCGCGTGCTTTTTCGATCAAGCGCGCTTTAAGAACGCGCAGAGCTTTAGCCTTATTTTTGTGCTGACTTTTTTCATCCTGGCAGGTAACGACTAAACCGGTAGGCACATGCGTGATGCGGACAGCGGAATCAGTCGTATTGACGCTTTGTCCACCGGGGCCGGTAGAGCGGTAGACATCGATACGGAGGTCATTAGGACTGATATCAATTTCGACATCTTCGGCTTCGGGAAGAACGGCGACGGAGGCGGCGGACGTATGGATACGGCCGCTGGCTTCGGTCTCGGGAACACGCTGGACACGGTGGACGCCGGCTTCATACTTCAAGCGGGAGTAGACGCGGCCGCCTTCAACGCTGAAGATAATTTCCTTCAAGCCGCCTAAGCCGGTATAGCTGGTATTCATGGGATCGACTTTCCAGCCTTGTTCTTCGGCGTAGCGGGAATACATGCGATAGAGGTCGGCGGCAAACAGGGAAGCTTCCTCTCCACCGGTGCCGGCGCGGATTTCGACGATCGTATCGGCATCATCCTCAGGTTCCTTGGGAATCAGGAGCAAAGTAAGCTTTTGTTCGAGCAGTTCGGCCTGGGTGGACGCGTGTTCAAATTCCTCGCGGGCGAGGGCAAGAAGGTCTGCGTCAGCGTCATCGGAATCAATGATATCGGATGATTCTTTTAAGGTAGCGAGGCAGGAGGCCAATTTGCGGGAAGCCTTGGTAACATCGCTGAGGTGGGCGTGTCTGCGGGTAAGCATGCGGAAGCGACTGGGATCAGAAGCGATGCCGGGCTGGGCAAGTTCCTGTTCAATCCGGTCGAGTTCCTGTTGATGTTGCGTGACGTCGAAGGATTTCATAGACACGATAAAAAAAGAAGCGCAGGGTTCAAACGATCCCGCGTGCGGCTGCGCGCGGGGCGGCAACGGCACATATGCGCTTCAAGCAAAAAAGGCCAGTTATTTGGCGTCGGAGGGTTGATTGTACCGTTTCCTGAATTTTTCAACCCGGCCGGCGGTATCGACATATTTCTGTTTACCGGTAAAAAAAGGATGACAGGCGGCACAGATACCGACATGGATATCTTCGGCAGTCGAGCCAACGGAATAGGTTTTACCGCAAGCGCAGTGAATAACAGTAGGTTTATAATCGGGATGAATCGCTTTCTTCATAGTATCTGTACCAAGTTCAAATAAAAAAATAAGTTACGAGTTAGATTAAATAAAGCATTGTAATTGTACGAAAAGAGTGAAAAATTTGCAAGTTCAGAAGAGCTTTTGCTAAAATACAGCCATGTCAGACCTGGCAGTGGACATATGCATAGTCACTGCGACCCGCATGGAGGCAGAGCGGTTTGTGTCCGTATTAACAGAATCAGTCATTGAAAAGCATGGTTCCAGGAGAGTATGGACAGGCAATTATGGCGGAACAAGGGTTGCGGTAGTTACAACGGGGATCGGGCCGGCGCGCGCGGCTGGAGCGGCGGAATTGATAGCCGCGCTTCCGGGCTGTCCTGCTGTGTTGAATGTTGGATTGGCAGGCAGCCTGGCAACGGGCATGCACGCTCATGAATGGTATGAGATCACCCATGTCTCTGCCGGGGAAGATGACGGGGAGCAGATTCATCTGAATACGATAGGATTAATGCCGCAGGCAACCCTGGTAACAGTAAAAAAAGCAGTATGTGACCGCGGGCGTGCCCGCGCGCTGCACATGCGTCACGGGGTGGAGTTGGTGGATATGGAATGTTATCATCTATGCCGGGCCGCCCGCAGCCGCGGACTGCGGATTTACGCTCTGAAAATGATATCGGATGCGGCTGATATATTTACAGTACGTGATGTTATCCGGTCGCTGAAACTATACCGGAAGAGCTGCAATACTATAGTTGCGAAATGGATGGAAATTTATCTCATGACGAGGAATAGCGATGGAACTACGGAATATAGCGATACATGACATAGACACCGGGGAGAGCCTGTTTGATCTTTACCGGCGGCAAGCGGGGAAAGCCTTAACAGAAAGCGTCAGGCGGAAAGGAGTGCTGGATCCGCTGCATGGCATAGCAGAGGGGAATCGGATACAGTTGCTGGCGGGATTCCGGCGAATGCGGGCGGCGGTTGCTACGATGCGGGAAACAGTGCCGGTGATTGTGTGCGGAGAGGAAATGAGTGGGGAGGAGCAATGTGAACTAAGTCTGCATCTGGCACAGGAAGGCGGGCAGTTGCCGGTGATGGCGATGGCTCGGTTGGCGCGGCTGGCTGAAGCAAAGCTGGAAGATCCGCTGGGCTGGTTATGCCGGCAGGCGCGGTATGGACAATTCGGCATGAACCGGGACCGGTACGACCAATTACGAATGATCCTGACGGCACCGGAGACATTCAGAGCGTATTTTGAAGAGTATGACGCGCCGTTAAACACGGTTGTGTCAATTATGCGGATACCGGAGGCATATCAGGAGACAATACTGGAATGGGCGCGAGGATTGCGGGTGCGGCCGGTGGAATTGGCGGGAATCGTGTCGGATCTGATAGATTGCGCGCGGATCGGGGAAATGAGCATAGGAGAATTGATGCGGATCGTGATGCCTGAAAAAGCGGAGGAGATAGACCGGAAGAAGCGCGGAGAGTATATAGAACGATGCAAACGAACGCTGAGCAGGCTGCGCAATCCCGAATTACACGAAATTCGTGCTGAATGCGGAGCAGCCACGGATAAGCTTAAAGAACTCTGCGGAGCAGAGATAACATATGATCCGGGTTTTGAGACGGCGGGAATAACGATAACATTCAAAGTCGCAAATCTGGAAGAGATCACAACCGTTTTTTCACTGATAGAAAGTGAACAGGCGCAAGAATCATTAGAGCACTTATTTTCATATGTACAATAGACGTCATACAGAAATGCTTAAGCGCCTGATATCGGATATAGTAGTAGTCGGGGATGCTGCGGAGCATCCTTTCTGCGCGGAAGTACTTGAGCGATCCGGTGTTTCCGGGATACAGTTTTTGAGCGAAAAAGAATATGAAGAATATCTGTTGCGATTACCGCATGAAAAGCGCGGAAGTGTACTGGTGCTCAAACGGTTTCCGGGGAATTTTGCCCGGGAATGTCCGGGAACAGGTCATCCTTATCTGTGCTGCCGGTATGAAACACTGAGTCCGGCAGTCAACTGTCCGATAGGGTGTACGTATTGCATACTGCAGAGTTATCTGAACGAGCCGGTGAATGTGATATATGTCAACTGGGCGCAGCTGACCCGGGACGCGTTTGAGCGATACGCGCGCACACCGTCGCGATTGATCAGAACCGGCACGGGAGAATTAAGCGACAGTTTAGTATTCGAGCCCTGGACACGGATAGGGGAGAGGCTGATAGAAGAATTCGG
>CAZCLS010000033.1:0-5082 GCA_964499565.1 uncultured bacterium | reverse complement strand
TCACGGATAGCATGGATCAGCCTGGGATGCCTGAGATACCCGGGAGAGCTGCTGGCGATAGCGCGGATACACCAGCAGCAATCACGTATATTTTCAGCGGAGATGATTAGAGGATTGGACGGCAAATGGCGCTATCCGCGACCGATCCGGCAGAAGGAATACAGAGCGGTAGCTGAAATAATCCGGGAGCGCGCGCCGGAGGTATTTTTGTATTTATGCATGGAACTGCCAGCGGTATGGCGGAACGTGCTGAGCTGGGCGCCGGCAAACAACAATGAATTCGACAAAGCGTTCAGGGCGTCACTATTGAGTCGTTATGAAAATTTACAATAAAAAAAGGCCTTGCAGAATGCAAGGCCTCTTCGAACTCATTGGAAACAGGGAAAGGTCCATGAGGAATGAGTCCTGTATGTAATTAACTGCTTACGGCGTGGCAACATTTACGCCTTTAAACTTATCAATTCTCCAACCGGTTGCAGTAATCAGGTCGACCGTTCCGCCACCGGGTTTCGCCATCATCTTAGATTTGGGAGAGCCGTTTTTATCTATACCAGAGGCATATACTTCGAGGTTGTCGATCGAGCCTTTAGCTTTAACCTGTTTAATCTGGCATCCGGTACCGAAATTGGCCAGAGCGGCGATCGGCTGCAATTCAGGCGGTACACCGAGCCAGCCTTTATCACCGGTATTTCCACCGACATTACCAGCATAGGTCATAACCTTGGATCCACCATTTTTATACCCGCTATCCGTAGCAAAATTTTTAAGGGCATCAACCTGGACCATTTTGTTATCGCCAGCGATGACCGTACCGACGGTAATACCCTTCAATTTAAGGATGATACCGGTACCGGGCGAGAAGTTGGTCATAACACCCAGGTCCTGAGGGTCGAATGTGCCGACGGGGCTGAATACACCAAATATCATGTTGTCGATCGAGCCATTTACTTTTTTACCTTTAATCATTTTAGCTTCATTGACAACGATATTGGCGTTAACGGGTGAAGAGCCATCTTTACCATCGATGGTAATGGCACTTTTCGGTCCGCCACCGGTAAGCACAACCCAGGTTTTGATACCCAGATCATTAGTAACGGTATATTCAGCCCAACCCATGCCGGGATCATTCGCTACAAAGAGCAAGCCTTGGGATGTGGGGCCTAGAACAGTTTTAGCTGCAAAAACGAGACTGGCAGAGATAAGAGCCAGGCATACAATGTATTTAAACATTTTCATAGTCAACTCCTTTTAAAATTACAACGTAGTATTATAAGAACACGGGAAACGCTTTCACCAGTATTCATGTATTGAAGGATTTGACGCATAAAGCTGCCGCAATCCTTTCACATAAACAATTTCGTAAATAGTGTATACAATAACGGCGACAACAAACAGTGGCAAAAGCAACCAATAATAGACCTGATTCCACTTTTGGGGGGATTTATAAGGATTTTGCCAATTTCAGGCAGATATAGACGGTCGTGCCCTTGCCTGTAGTGCTGGAAACGGAGAGAGTGCCGCCATGGCGGGAGATGATGGAATTACTGATATACAACCCGAGACCTGTACCGCGCGCGCGGGTAGTATAGAAAGGTTTTATGACATTAGCAAGATCTTTTTGAGCGATGCCTTTTCCCGTATCCGCGACTTCGATCACAACCATATCATTGTCGGTGAGCCGGGTTGAAATATTGATTACGCCATTGGCTTTTGGAAGGGCCTGGAAAGCATTCAGGAGGACATTATGAAGTGCGGTTTTGATGAAAGCCGGTTGAGTAAGGCAGGCGACGGTGCGCAAGCAGGAATAGTGTTTATTGATATGGACTTTTTTACGAGGAAAATGACGCAGGAGGCTGACGCAGCATTCATCCAGAATCGGTTCAAGGAAGACCAGCTCGGGGGGTATAACATCAGAGCCGCCATTAATTAAATTGAGCACATTGGCAATAAGATTACGGGATTCATTTAATTTATTCTGAAGGTCGTTAATATGGTTAATCGTCGTTTGGTTTTGAGCAGTATCCAGGGCGGCATCGGCGATCGATTCAGCCGAAGCAAGCGGAGTTTTTAACTCATGAACGACAGCGGAAAGATTGGTGCCGAGTTTGATTAGTTTATCCTTTCTTTTAGCAGCGGGTGAAGGAACCGGCTCAGGAAGACTCGCTTTCACGACATCCCTGTTGTCAATGTGAGAAGTGGGTGCGGTGATATTACGGACAATAGAAAAAACATGGGAAACCCGGCCTTTTTTGTTGAATACGGGAGTCATGCAGGCAACCATTTTGAAATCTCCTTTCGGACTGGAAAAATCGAAAACAGAATTTATGGGAACGGCACGGGAAAACACGGTTGAAATAGCTTGATTCCAGAGTGCGCACATGTGTTCGGGATAACCGAGTTCCTCATTTGTTTTCCCGAGATACCTGCTGCGAGGGATACCGGTGAAACGACTGATCGCGTTATTAACGTACACGTGTTTATATTGCTGGTCGAAAAGGCAGATAATTTCGGTTGATTGCCGGGCGAGAAGGTTAAATTCCTTTTCATGAGCATGGAAGGTACTGAGAGAATGGATCCATTTGGCATTGCTGAGCATTGTAGCGGCGGGAGACATGTCCCGGCTGGGATCGGCTGATTCGGCATGGGGTGTGCGGTAGGCCGTCGGGGTCATATGTTGATATTTTTTAAAGATACGATTGAAAGATTCTGCATTAAGATATCCGACATTATACGAGATTTGATCGACAGTAAGGTTAGATTCAGTGAGAAGCTGACAGGCGCGATCGACGCGGACGATTTGCTTATATTCGCTGAACGAGAAACCGACGGATTCTTTGAAGATACGGCTAAGGTATTTAGGATTATGGTGCAGGGTTTGAGCGGCAGAATTGAGGGTGATTTGTTTATTATAGTTTGTATCAACGAAGTGCAGCAAACGCTGCACGAGAGAATTTTCAAAGGGAGGTACGGGCAGGTCAGCGACAATTCGTTCGACTGACGCGCGCAAGGTGGCTGGATCGACCGGTTTTTCCAAAAAGTCATTGACATTCAGTCGCAAAGCATCCAGGATAGATTTTTTGGTACCGAAGGCGGTAATGATAATAATGGCAATATTAGGGCGGAGCGATTTAATCTCTTTAAGCAGCTGCATACCGGGAATGCGAGGCAATTTAAGGTCCAATAGAATGATATCAATATCGGCAGGTCTGCGCAGAAGATGCAGAGCCTGAGAAGCGCCGTCGGCTTCAAAGATAATGTAACCGGGGAGAATTTGGTGAACAGAGGCAACGAATTCGGAATCATCATCAACGACCAGAACACTATACTTCATATTTCACCTGTAACGTTTATCAGGCGGATTATGGTAATGTGAAGAATAAGCAGACCACCTTGTTAATGTAACATACTCAAACAAACTTGATAAAGCACTGATAATAGTGTACCATAAAGATGATGCAAAATAAAGTATTTCATACACTATTTCTGGTTTCACTGTGCGGCGCGCTCTTCTGCGATGGAGTACTTGTCAGCGTTAATGTTCAGGACGTTTACAACGCACCTGTACGTGACGCATATGTGTGGGTGGGACCGAACGGAGTGAAGTCTGAAAAGACGGGATCTGGCGGAACAGTCGATGTGGATATCGATCCGGATACGTATATGATAGTAGCCCGGCATTCCGGGTATGGGCGCGCGGAGCCGGAATACGTGAATATTGCGTCTGAGACAAATATCGTACTGATACTTCCACCCCGAACGGACCTGCGGATAGCCAGTTATAATGTTGAAGGCAACCGCAATGACGGCGCGTGGGATGAAAGTCAGATAATTCCGTTGGCAAAAGCCTTCTGGACTGTACAGCCCGACGTTGTGCTGCTGCAGGAATGCCCAACCGAACCGAGTGCTTCAACGGGCACGCTGCTGCCTGATTTTCAACAGAAATATCTCGCGGGTTATTCCAGCAGTGTGTCTGAATTCGGTTATATGATACGCAACGGGATTATGTCGTTGTATCCGATAGAAGAAACATTCAGCGCGGGAACGGATATCATGACCCGCGACTTGTTCGGGGCGGTAATCGAGATAGACGATACGACGCAGATTACCTTCATGTCGATGCATTTGAAGGCGGGGAGCGGCACATCCGACGGTGAGCAGCGCAATGAGGAGGCAACCTTTGTGGGAGCGTACTGCTCCAATCTGCACGCGGAGGGCACAGTGTTCATCGCGGGAGGGGATTTGAATGACGACGTGCAGTATCCGCGTCTGCCAGCTAAGGTCTTCACTCTGCTGGAGCAAGCGGGAGCGGGATTTGAGCGGCTGGCACCAACGGATGAGCAGGGCAGTCTTCTGACGATACCGGTAATCAACCGGCGCTACGACTATTTACTGCCGAACGAGAACATGGGAGGATTTGTGTCGGATTCGGCAGTATTCCGGACGGAAACGATGAATAATCGGCCGGCCTGGCTGGAGTACGGAGATAGCGCGGCGGCATCCGACCACCGGATGATATACGCTGATTTTACGATTGGGCCCGAACCGGGATGGATGACCGGCACGACAATAATTCTGCTGATTCTGAGCAGACGTCGGACTCAAACCCTAAATCCGTGAGCGAATTTTTATACGCCACTAAAGACCCCGCCGACCTTGCGTCGGTGGTGAATAAGTTTGATTCAAAGCAGCCTACCTTCCCCACAATCCGGGCAGTCAATCACCTCCCCCGTTCCAATGGAAAGCACAAAGTGTTTCGCATACTGGGTGACTGTACATGCGGCTACCCGTCAGGGTGGGATGACATGCGGTTTTTTACGTTCACTTAATGAGTGGGAAAAAGAGATAAAAAAATGTCCTTTGGCGCCTACGATTGCGGTAACGAGAACGGTAACGAGAACGAGAATGAGAATGAGATTTATATTTTCGCCCCCCTCTTTCATCCTATCGCGGATTTTGATTGAGCGGGCAGTCTGTAACGAACGACTAAAATATGTTATAATACCTTTTTATAACACATAAAACCAAACACTATCGAGGTAAGCAATGGATTGTGTAAAAGAGGGAGATACCGTCAAGGTACAT
>CAZCLS010000032.1:13169-15680 GCA_964499565.1 uncultured bacterium | reverse complement strand
TAATATGTTCCCTATTTCCCTCTTAACCGTAATTTGATATAATATCCTCCACATTTTAATTTGTAATCTTACATGATCGAGGTTCACATGAGACAGTATAAAGCAGCAGTTATCGGGTGCGGCGGGCGCAGCAATCCCCATATCGAAGCCTATAAATTTTTTGATAATGCCGACGTCGTTGCCTGTTGCGATCCCGTCGAGGAACGCAGAAACGAGCGCGCTAAAGAATTTAATATCAAACCTTATGCCGATGCCCGCGACATGCTCGAAACAGAACAGCCCGATATCGTTCATATCACTACGACGCCTAATGTGCGTCTCGATATTATGTCACTGGTGTCGGATTGTAATGTTCCCCTATGCACCGTTGAAAAACCGATTGCCACCGGTGTTGCCGACTGGCAGGCGCTGTGTGAATTGGAAGCGGCTTCTTCTACGAAATTCGCTGTTTGCCACCAGTTCCGCTGGCAGAAAGATTTTATGAAATGCCGTGAAGCTATCGCCAGCGGAAAACTCGGTGCAGTCAAGTTTGTCGATATCTCGGCCGGCATGAATATCTCCGGTCAGGGTACCCATATCCTGAATTACGGCATGGCACTCAATGGTGATGTGCCCGTCACTCGTGTCTTCGGTGCCGCCAGCGGTTTGTCGGAAGATACCGTCCATCCCGCGCCCGCTACCACGGTCGGGTATCTCACGTTCGAAAACGGTGTGCGCGCCCTTTGGAGCACCGGTCCCACAGCACCCAAAAGCGGTGACCCCACAACCGACTGGCAGCATGTCCGCGCCGCTGCCTATGCTGAAAGCGGCCGCGTCAATTACGAGGAGTTCGGAAAATGGGAAATCGTTTCTCCTGATGGCACCGAGTCCGGTGACTTCGGCTCCGTGGGTGAATGGTGGCAGAATAATCTCCGTGCCCAGGCCGCGTTCCATAAAGCCATGTTCGCCTGGCTGGAAGATGATGCCTGCATTCCCGGCACAAATCTGAAACAGTCCCTGCACGAATGGAATGTTGTCCTGGCCCTCTACGCCAGCGCACTGTATCGCACACCGATCGATATCGCCGATTTCAATCCACCAGCAGATCTGTTTGCCCAACTGATAAAAGCCCTGCAATAATATGCCAAACAACCACAGGCGCCTTAGGTCCTTTAGGTCCCTTAGGTCCCTTTAGTTCCTTAACTGAGACCCGAGAGTATTGTATGAAAGTCGTTGCCATGACCGGTGAAAAACAATGTGAATTGATCGATAAACCTGTTCCCGTCGCCGGAGAAGATTTAGTTGTTGTTAAAATTATGTCAGCGCCTATGTGCACTGAATACAAGGGTTACAAGGAAGGCTGGAACTGGAGTTCGATCGGCCATGAAGCCGCCGGTGAAGTTGTCGAAGTTACCCAGCCCGGGAAAGTCAAAAAAGGCGCTCGCGTCGTTGTTATGCCTCAATATCCGTGCGGAATCTGCCCGCTCTGTCTGGCCGGCGAGTACATTCATTGCCAACAGTGTGTCGACCCGCTTAAGATTACCGGCTCGGAGTACGGTACCGCTACCTACGCCCAGTATATCCTCAAACAGGACTGGTTGCTGATTCCGATTCCGGATGGCGTGTCGTACGACCATGCCGCGATGGCCTGCTGTGGCCTGGGACCCACGTTCGGTGCCTGCCAGATTATGGATGTCAATGCCTATGATACCGTCCTTATTACCGGTCTCGGGCCAGTTGGCCTGGGCGGTGTTATTAACGCGTCCTATCTTGGCGCCAAGGTTATCGCCGTGGAAAGCAATCCCTATCGTGCCGATCTGGCTAAGAAACTCGGCGCGAAAATTGTTCTTGATCCAACCGATGATACTATCCGGGAAAAAATATTGGAGCTGACCAGCAGTGTCGGAGTTGATAAAGCAATCGATTGTGCCGGCGTGCCCGCCTCTCAGCGTTTGGCGATTGACAGCCTGCGGCGCAAAGGGCAACTGACCTTCGTAGGCGAAGCGGGTGAACTCACGATCAATGTCAGTGACGACATGATCCGCAAAGGTATCTCCCTGCACGGCGCCTGGCATTATAACCTGGGCGACACACCGCTGATCATGAAGATCGTCAGTGAATCAGCTTCAAAACTGGACCTCCTGATTACCCATACATTTCCCATGAGCAAAGTCAAGGATGCCTGGGAACTTCAGTTGACCGGCCAGTGTGGGAAAGTCGTCCTGCACCCCTGGGATTAATATATTCAGGCCCTGGCTTCGTACCGGGCGCCGTATTCTGTCAGCAGGTTTTGACTGTATGGAAAATTATGATGACATTCTCAGTCGCGCTCTGCTGCTCAAAATTGCCCGAACGCGCATGCCTTTCGGCCGCTTCAGCGGGTTCCTCCTGGCCGATCTGCCCGAACCGTATCTTGTCTGGTTCAGCCGCCAGGGTTTCCCTGCCGGGGAACTTGGCCGCATGCTGGCTCTCGTCTATGAAATCAAAATAAATGGTCTCGAACATTTGCTGCGGGAAATCAACCGCCGAAAT
>CAZCLS010000032.1:0-13069 GCA_964499565.1 uncultured bacterium | reverse complement strand
TTCATCCCATCGCGGATTTAGGGATTACTCGTTTGCTTGAATTGCCACCCGCTTTATTATATAATCATTACGCAGTTTTTCGTTTCATTCTTTGTGTAACTCTTGCAGCAGGATTCCCGTATGTCTCTTACCGTAGAAACAAAAAAACGTGCCGAAGGCGGTTATATTGTCAAACCGGCCGGACGGCTTGATACAACTACGTATCTTGAATTCGAAAAGAAAGTTGAGCCGTTCCTCAACGGCGGCACAAAAATTCTCGTGCTGGACATGGCCGCCCTGGATTATCTCAGCAGCGCCGGCCTGCGCGCCATTTTCAAAATTCAGAAAAATATCCTGGCTAATAAAGGTGTTTTTCTCATGACTCAGCTGCAGCCCCAGATTGAGCGTGTCTTTGAAATAGTAAAGGCCCTGCCGAAAGAACAGGTCTTTTCCAGCATTGAAGAAGTCGATGCTTATCTCGATGTTATCCAGCGCCGCGAAATCGATAAACAAAAAGGCCTTGCATAATTCCCGCCACACCGGTTACGCGGTTGCGGCAGGACATAGTCTAATACTGTTCTGATGAGCATTCGTTCGCGATTAGTTGTTTCGTACCTGGCTATCATTGTGCTTCTGGGCGGGGGGATGTATGGCACCTTCCGCTTTTTTATTGCCGGGTATATGGCGCGCCACAACAGTGCGGCGGTTTTCACCGCTGTTCAAAACGTCGTCAGCAACAGTTTCTCTCTTTCCCGCACGATCCTGGTTAAAAACGCCGAAACCATTGTCGCCAAACAGGCCGAAGGCACCGCCTTTGAACTGGCTTATCTCCTCAGAAACACCCCGCAGCCTTTTTCGTATGCCGCCCTGCGCTCCAATGCTGCCTTCCGCGCTGTCGCGACCAGCAGTATTACGGTCAGCAATGCCGTTATCGGCTACATGGATGTATTTGACACGAACGGCGTGGCGGTCTGGCATCCCAATCCTGCCGTCGAAGGCAGTAATTACCGCCAGTGGGCTTCTGAATATCCCGCGATGTGGTCCCTCTGCACCCAGGCTTTTTCCCGCAGCTTTGTTCAAGGCTATTACTCTTTCCTGGATGTTCATTCCCAGGCCGCCCGACCCAAATTCATGGTCGCCGCCCGGGTTACTAATACACCTTTTATTGTCACCGCGTCAATTTACGTTGATGAGTTCTACCTGCATGTTCACCAACTGATCGGGGAAAACGCCGCCCGGGAACTGTCTTCCGTCACTGCCGCGCTGCAGGCTATCGCTGATCATTCCCATTCGATTATTCTTGCCACCAGCGGCGTCGCTCTCCTGGTTCTTTCGGTTGTGTGCTTCCTGTTTGCCCTGCGCTTCGCCCATACCATCGTTTCACCGATTTCCCTGCTGCAGCAGGCTGTGCGTAAAATCGGCATCGGCGACTTCAGCGCCAAAGTTCCTGAATCCGGTCCGCCCGAAATCCAACACCTGGCACGCGTGTTCAACAGCCTCGAATTCCAGCTCCGGAACTATATGGATTCTCTGGCCCGGGAAGTCGCCGCTCGTGAAGTCTTTGAAGCCGAAGTTACGATCACCCGCGATATCCAGCAGTCGCTTCTGCCTCGCACCTTCCCGCCTTTCCCGGACCGTAAAGAATTTGATTTGTTTGCCGCGCTGACTCCCGCTAAGGAAGTCGCCGGCGATTATTACGATTTCTTTTTCAGCAATGATTCCACCCTTGTTTTCCTGGTGGGTGATGTCTCCGGTAAAAGCGTGCCGGCCGCCTTCTTTATGGCTGTCTCCCGTACCCTCCTGCGCAGTCTGTGCCAGCAGTTTGATGACCCCGCCACCGTGCTAACCAATGCCAATAGAATTCTTGAAGAAGATAATGAAACCTGTATGTTCGTTACGCTGTTCCTGTGCTATTACTCTGTCGATACCGGGTCTCTTGTCTATGCCAATGCCGGCCATATGCCATCCTTTGTGCTTTCTCCCGATGCACCTCCCCGCACTTTCGGCCTGTGTGATGACCCGCCCCTCGGCCTGGTCGCTTCCCATCAGTTCCATTCCGGCACGAACACCCTCGCTCCCCATGAAACCGTCCTGCTGTATACCGATGGCGTAACGGAAGCGCATTCACCTGAAAATGAATTGTACGGCGAGAATCGCTTCGAAGAGTTTCTATCCAACCATTCCCGCGATTCCGTTGATCTGCTTTGTTCAAACCTGATGTCTGCCCTTTCCGTTTTCCAGCATGGTGCCGTGTTCGATGATATCACCGTTCTGCTGCTGAAATGTAATACCGCCAGTCCTGCGTCCTGCTCCGGACCGCAGGGATGCCCTGTTTCCCGCTTAGTTACTATTACAAACAACCTTGACGAAATACATACGCTTACATCAGTCTGCGAAGCCTTTACCGAACAACTCGGATTTGACAGTTCCGAACAGTACAATCTGGTGCTGGTAGCGGAAGAAATCATTACCAACATTATTTCTTACGCCTATGCTGACGAAACCGAGCATAGTATCGAAGTATCTCTGTCCTATGATAACGGTCTGCTTACCGTCATTGTCACGGATGATGGCCGGCCCTTTAATCCTCTTGACGCGCCGTCGCCGGACCTGGATGCATCCCTGGAGGACCGCCCCATCGGCGGCCTGGGCATCGCGCTTGTAAAATCCCTGATGGACCAGGTATCCTACCAACGAGAATCAAACCGAAATGTTCTTACCCTCGTTAAGCATATCCCCGCTCCGAAAGGCCTGTAAGGGCGTAATACAGGAACACAACATACTTGCGGCAGCACACACATTGTTCTGTACTCTGCCGCACCTTCACCGCTGATACGTCGTATAGTTCGCGCGGTTTTCGGGGCCACATTGTCTAATTGTTTTTTTGGTCCATTTCTGTTATTATATCCAAAAGTTTTACTTGTAGTGGATTCACTGGAGATACCATCATGTCATCAAATACATTCAACCTTATGCTGAAAAGTGGTAGCATCATCCCACTGGATGGCGCCTGGGGCACGGAACTCAACCGGTATGGATTGCCAACCGGCGCGGTCCCGGAAGCCTGGAACCTGGAACAGCCGGCCTCCGTCGCGGAAGTGCCGCGTTCGTATGCCGAAGCCGGAGCGAAAATTGTTCTGACAAACACCTTCGGCGGCAATCGCTTTAAACTTGCCAAATCCGGCCTGGATGCCAAATCTGCTGAAATCAACCTGGCCGGCGCCCGCATATCAAAAGCGGCTGTCGGTCCGGATGTGCTGGTCTTCGGCTCGGTCGGCCCCTCCGGCGAGTTTCTGGAACCTTTGGGTACCATTAGCGCGGCTGACATGCAAGCCGCTTTCTGTAATCAGGTCGAAGCCCTGGTTGCCGGCGGCGTAGACGGTATCGTCGTCGAAACCATGACCGACCTGGAGGAAGCGCTGTGCGCCTTGCGCGCTGCGAAATCCGTTCAACCTTCCCTCCCTGTCGCCGTAACCCTTACCTATGATAAGGGCCTGCACGGGTATGCCACGATGATGGGTGTTACTCCGCGCCAGGCTGCCGGGCAGCTGGAAGCCGAAGGTGCCGATATTATCGGAACTAATTGCGGGAACGGCATCGAAAATATGATTGAAATAATCCGGGAACTGGCCGCCTGTACCACCCGTCCGTTATGGGCCAAGCCGAACGCCGGTCTGCCTCAGCTCGTTCTAGGCAAAACCGTGTTCCCGGCTACTCCAGCCGATATGGCAGCGCAGGTCCCGGCTCTGATCACAGCCGGCGCTCGTTTTGTCGGCGGCTGTTGCGGTACCACCCCGGCTCATATCAACGCTATTGCTGAAGTCTGTTTACATTCTTCTAATCCCGATTCTACGA
The DNA here is from genome assembly GCA_964499565.1 of uncultured bacterium. Classification (GTDB taxonomy): domain Bacteria; phylum Auribacterota; class UBA3054; order UBA3054; family CAZCLS01; genus CAZCLS01. The sequence goes on along the minus strand of CAZCLS010000032.1, from coordinate 9,235 downwards.
TATGAGTGCTTTCTGGAAAGAAAACTGGTCTCAGGCTCAGGATCGTCTGATTGCCTGGTGGCACCACGAAGGCGGAGCGTTCAGTGTTACCGCGCCCAAAAATCAACCTTGGGAAGATATACCCGCGCCTCCCGCGCGCCCGATCTTTTCCCAGCCCGGTTTTGATAAGTTTCCTGAAATTCTGGACGGATTTCCCCAGACTGATACCCCCCCAATTGATTTTCAGTGGACCGATCCGGCCTACCGCTTTAACGCGTCTGCTTACTGGCTTTCACGCATGTTCTTCGGCGGGGAAGCGTTTCCTTATTTCGATTCTCATCTCGGCCCCGGCAACTTAGCCGCTTTTCTGGGATCTCAGGTTGGTTTCGGCCCGGAAACCGTCTGGTTCGAACCATCCGCGGTAGCACCCGATACCAGCACGCCTTTGGCTTTCAGTGAAGATAATCCCTGGTGGCAGACCCAGCTCGCTATTCTGGATTATGCCCGTGATCATGCCAAGGGCCGGTTTCTCGTCGGTATGCCCGATTTATCCGATAATCTCGATGTCCTGGCCTCTCTGTGCAGCCCGACTACCGTGCTGATGGACATGGCCCTCAATCCCGATGCCATCAAAGCGCGCGTCTCGGAGATCGATCGCGCCTATACTCTCGTGTTCGACCAGCTCTACTCCCGCATTAAAGATGATCGGAACGGTAATTGCTTTTCCTGCTTTAATATCTGGGGTCCGGGTACTACTACGACCCTTCAATGTGATTTGTCGGCTATGTTTGGCCCCGATATGTTTGCCGATATCGTCGCCCCCGGCTTAGCCGAACTGGCCGGCCGCTACGACCACGTGCTGTATCACCTGGACGGCAGCCAGGCCCTGCATCACCTCGATATCCTCCTCGGTATCAAAGGTATAGATGCTATTGAATGGACTCCTGAACCGGGCCGGCCCTGGGGAGGGTCTCCCGAGTGGTTCGACCTGTATAGAAAAATCAGGAACGGCGGCAAAAGCGTCCAGGCTGTGTTCGTCAAACCCGAGGAAGCCGAACCCCTGCTCGACGCGCTCGGACCCGAAGGCATTTTCCTTGATATCCGCTGCCGGACCGAAACCGAAGCGCGCCGCCTGCTGGACCGTCTGGAACGATTCCGCTGAGTTCTTCCCTTTTCTGCCTTTTTTAACCTGAAAACATGCCGGTTTCGGTCTGCTTTGACAGAAAATAACTAAAATGATATAATTTGCACTCGTTTTAACTAGTATATTATTCTATAAGCGGTTTTTGCTAACCACCGATAAGGAACCCTTGTATGAAGCACATGTCTTTTATCCTGTTTTTTTTACTCTTGGGCATTACGTCTCCCGTGCTCGCCGCGGATAATCCTGTATCTATGTATTACTGGATTGCTCCCCTGTCCGCTGTCCTGGCTCTTGTTTTCGCGGTGTATTTCTATCGCAAAATGATGAGCGCCAGCGAAGGTAATGACACCATGAAAGAAATTGCCCAGCATGTGCGCGACGGCGCTATGGCCTATCTCTTTCGCCAGTATAAAGTCGTTACCATCGTCTTTCTGATCCTCTTTGCGCTCTTTGCCGGCCTGGCCTATATGGGCGTGCAGAATCCCTTCGTTCCCGTCGCATTCCTGACCGGCGGCTTTTTCTCCGGCTTGTGCGGATACCTGGGCATGAAAACTGCCACGAATGCCAGCGCCCGTACCGCCCAGGGCGCTTCCGAAAGCCTCAATCGCGGCCTGCAGGTCGCTTTCCGCTCCGGCGCCGTTATGGGCCTGGTCGTTGTTGGGTTCGGTCTGCTCGATATCGCCGGCTGGTGGATCATTCTTGATAAATTCATTTTTACTCCCGACCATATGACCAACGGTCTTTCTCTCTTCGGTCTTAAATTTGTGCACGCCGGTACGACCAGCTCCCAGAAATTAGTCGAAATTACGACCACTATGCTGACCTTCGGTATGGGCGCTTCCACCCAGGCCCTGTTTGCCCGCGTCGGCGGCGGTATCTACACTAAAGCCGCGGATGTCGGCGCCGACCTGGTCGGTAAAGTTGAAGCCGGGATCCCCGAAGACGACCCGCGCAACCCCGCTACGATCGCCGATAATGTCGGTGACAATGTTGGTGATGTCGCCGGGATGGGCGCCGACCTGTATGAATCATACTGCGGCTCTATCCTCGCTACCGCTGCCCTGGGCGCCGCCCTGTGCGTCTCCATCGGGGGTGAACGCGCTTTGAATTACGTGCTGGCTCCCATGATTGTCGCCGGCGCCGGTATCCTGCTCTCTATCGTCGGTATCTTTATGGTGCGCTGTAAAGAAGGCGCCACTCAGAAAAATCTGCTGCGCGCCCTCCTGACAGGCACCCTCGGCAGTTCTGTCCTGATCCTCGTCGCCGTCGCAGGGATTACTCACCTGCTTGGTCTCGGCTGGGGTATCTTCGGCTCTGTCGTCTCCGGCCTGATCGCCGGCGTGCTGATCGGCCAGTCAACCGAATATTATACGTCCGACGAATACTCCCCGACCAAAGGTATTGCCGGTCAGGCCCAGATGGGTCCGGCTACAACTATTATCGATGGACTGGCCGTGGGTATGTTCTCTTCCGGCTTCCCCGTTATCATCATCGTTATCGGCATCCTGTGCGCCTTCGGCTTTGCCGGCGGCTTCGCCGATATGTCCATGGGCCTCTACGGCGTCGGCTTCGCCGCCGTCGGTATGCTGGCCACCCTCGGTATCACCCTCGCCACCGACGCGTACGGCCCCATCGCCGATAATGCCGGCGGTAATGCCGAAATGAGCCACCTCGGCCCCCATGTCCGTGAACGTACCGACGCCCTCGACAGTCTCGGGAATACGACCGCCGCGACCGGCAAAGGCTTCGCTATCGGCTCGGCCGCTCTGACTGCCATGGCCCTGTTAGCCGCCTATATCGAAGAAGTCAAGGTCTGGGCCGGCCGCCTGGCTGATAAAGCTCCCGACGGAATTTTCATGGGCTTTACCAACGATGAATCCCTAGCCGGAATCAATAATGTTATTCTCGCTTCTAAAGCGACGATCACCGATTTCATCGCGCATTATAATCTCAATATTATGAATCCTCTGCTGCTGTGCGGCATCTTTATCGGTTCCATGATGGCCTTCGTGTTCTGCGCCATGACGATGAAAGCCGTTGGCCGCGCCGCGGGCGCCATGGTGAACGAAGTACGCCGGCAGTTCCGCGATATCCCCGGTATTATGGAAGGTACCGGCAAACCTGACTATGCCCGTTGCGTCGCGATCTCCACCGCTGGCGCCCAGCGTGAAATGCTCGTGCCCTCCCTACTGGCAATCGTTGTCCCCGTTGCCACAGGCCTGATTCTCGGCGTTGCCGGTGTCATGGGTCTGCTGGCTGGCGGTTTGACTACCGGCTTCGTCCTGGCTTGCATGCTGAATAATGCCGGCGGCGCCTGGGACAATGCCAAAAAATATATCGAGAAAGGTAACCTCGGCGGGAAAAAATCCGATGCCCATAAAGCCGCCGTGGTTGGCGATACCGTCGGCGACCCGTGCAAGGATACGTGCGGCCCGTCTCTGAATATTCTTATCAAGCTGATGAGTATGGTCAGCGTGGTATTTACACCGGTTGTAGTCAAGTTTTCTCCTGTCGTTCAGGAATGGCTGCGACTGATTCAAAAATAAGTCAAGGATTCTACTATGAAAAAATGTGTAGCTCTTCTGCTCCTGACCGGCCTGAGTCTTCCGGCCTATGCCATGGGCCAACCCGGCGGTGAAGGCGGCAACTCCTTCGGTCCCTTATTCCTGATCGTCGCCATTTTCGGCGTTATGTACTTCTTCATGATCCGTCCCCAGCAGAAGCAACAGAAGAAAAAACAGGAAATGCTCGCCAACCTTAAACAGGGTGACCGGATTGTTACCTCAGGCGGTATCTACGGTGAAATAAAACAGGTCAAAGACCTTTCCCTCCGCGTTCAGATCGATGACCATACCCGGATTGAAATTGCCAAAACCGCTGTCGCCTCCGTGATCGAATCCGAACAAGGCGAATCGAACTAAACTATAACGTTAACTGGATTGAACTATGAACCGCGACCAACGCATTAAGGCAATTCTGATTGCCGCGGGCCTTCTGTTTTGCCTGTATTATGTCTTCCCGACCCTGCGCTGGGGAACATATGATAATGAAACACGCAATCAACTGGTCGGCAATCCCGCCGCCCAGTCCATCGATGAAAAACGGGGCTCCTGGAAAGCTGAAGAAGACCTGATAGATAAAGACAGTGCTCTGGAACGGCTGAAATTCAGCCTTAAAAAATGGTGGCAGGGCGACCGCGACCGTGTCCTGAATCTCGGCCTCGACCTGCAGGGCGGCTTGTATGTCGTTCTGGAAGTCCAGCTCGATGACGCCGTTAAAGTTCAAAACCAGAATTTGCGCGAGAGAATTAAAGATATCCTCATCGATCGCAAAATTCCTTATATCAGCTTGCGCGTCCCCGAACAGCAGCCGACGGTTATTGACCTGGTCTTTACCAACCAGACCATCGCTGCTACCGCCTGGACCGCGCTTGAAAACGATCAGGATTTCGTTAATGTTATCAACTTCCGCGAAGAGCCCAAAGGCCCCGCGTTCAGCGTTAATCTCCTGCCGGCCTATCAGGCCAAAACTAAAGTGCGCGCCCTCGAACAGGCCCGCCGCGTGGTCGAAAACCGGATTAATGAACTCGGGCTTACCGAGCCTATTATCCAGGTCCAGAAACCTGATAGAATTATTGTCCAGCTGCCCGGCGAAAAAGACCCCGACCGCGTCCGTAACCTTCTGAAAAAAACCGCTAAACTGCGCTTCTATCTCAATGCCCGCGACTCGCTGACGGAACGCACGATCAACGCGATCAATTCCGTCAGAAAAATTAAAGATAAACTGCGCGTCGAAAATGGTGCGACCAAGGAAGGCATTCAGTATACAAGCTATTATATCGATAATGCCGATGAAGAGTATTTCCGGCTCCTGCTGGAAGACCCGGAAGTAAAAAAACGGATTCCCCAGAATTATATCATCCATATCGGTCGCGCTATTCTGAATCCGAACCTCGGTATCAAATACCGCGAGTTTGCCCTGCTCGAACGCGATGCCGCCATCGACGGCCTCTCGCTCAAAGACGCTAAAGTTAATGTAGGCCGGACAGCTACCGACCGCCGGATCGACCTGAAACTCGACGGTACCGGCATGGGCCGTCTCAAAAGCGTCTCCCGTAAAGCCGAACGGCGGTATACGAACGAGCAGGATGTTCCGCGCCTTTCCATCGTTCTGGATGACGTCATCTATTCCTCTCCTCTCCTGACCGAATTTATCGACGCTCAACCCGTTATAACCGGCAGCTTCAGCGATCAGGAAGCCGCCGACCTGGCTCTCGTCCTGCGCAGCGGCGCTCTGCCGGCTAAAATGGATATCATTCAGGATAATACCGTCGGCGCGACCCTCGGCTCTGATTCTATCCGGCGCGGTGTTACTTCAGCAATCATCGGCGTGATTTCCGTTTTAGTCTTCATGGCGGTTTATTATCTCCTGGCCGGCCTTATCGCTGATTTCGCCCTCATGCTGAATCTGGTGATCCTGATCTCTGTTCTGGCCTTCTTCCGCGCCACCCTTACCCTGCCTGGTATCGCCGGCATTATCCTGACTATCGGTATGGCCGATGATGCCAATGTCCTGATATATGAACGCATCCGTGAAGAACTCTCCATCGGCAAAGACCTGAAAAGGGCTATTAAAGACGGCTTTGGCCGCGCCTATATCACCATCGTTGATTCAAATGTTACGACGATTCTGACCGCCATGATCCTGTATATCTGGGGTACCGGCCCGATCCGCGGTTTTGCCCTTACCCTGATGATCGGTATTGGCGCCAGCATGATTACCGCTCTGTTCGTCTGCCGCTATATTCTGGAACTGATTGCCTCTTACACGTCTCTGAAAACGCTGCCGATGTTTCAGCTTTTTAAACATCCTAATATTAATTTCATCTCATTGCGTAAATACGCGTTTGCGTTGTCCCTGGTTGTTATTATCGGCGGGATGTCTCTTTTTGCTATTCGCGCCGCTAACCAAACCAAAGCCCTCGCAAACAACCAAACCGAGGAAGCCACTTCCTTGCTTACCAAACCGATCTACGGCATCGACCTGACTGGTGGCGATATGCTCTGGCTCGAATTCAGTAACAAAGTCAGCGTGGCTCAGATCCGCGCCGCTCTCACTACTGAAAACATTTCCGAAAGCTCAATCCAGGAAATTCAAGGACAGGACTCCGGTGAATCCTGCCAGGTCCTGATCCGCAGCCCTTTTAATTCTTCCACTAACGCTGTTATTGCCTTAGCTAAGCAGTTCCCCGCCAATCAGCCCGTCGTTCTCGAAGTTAACCGTATCGGTCCTTCGATCGGTACTGAACTCAAGGGAAAAGCCCTCGGCTGGATTCTGCTCGCCTTAGTAGTGATCGTCCTGTATATCTGGTGGAGATTCGAATTCCGCTTCGGTATCGCCGCGATTATCGCCTTAGCCCATGACGTGCTGGTTACCCTGGCGGTCTTCGCTGTTACCGACTTCCAGATTAATCTGGGCGTTATCGCCGCGTTGCTGACGATTATCGGGTACTCCCTGAATGATACGATTGTCGTTTTTGACCGCATCCGTGAGGATATGCGCCTGGTCAAAGACGCCTCCTTCAGCGAAATTATCAATATGTCGATCAACCAGACCTTGTCCCGTACCACCCTCACCTCCCTTACCACCTTGTTCGTGGTTCTGTGCCTGTTCCTCTTCGGCGGCGCGGTGATCAAGGATTTCGCGTTCGCTTTGATGGTCGGTATCATTACCGGTACGTATTCGTCTATCTTTGTGGCCAGTCCGCTCTTGTTGCTGTGGCATAAATGGACGCGTAAATAATCTGCTTTCAATCGCAGGGACTCAGCGGGCTGCCGCCTTTCCGGCTTCCCGTTGAGTCCCTGCTCCGTAACTCCTGTACTCCCTGACGCAATGAACTTCCTTGTTACAGGCGGCGCCGGCTTCATCGGTTCCAATTTCGTGCATTACCTGCTCGATTCCTATCCCGACTGTAAGGTCGTCAACCTTGACAAACTGACCTACGCCGGCAACCTCAACAACCTGAAAGACCGGGCTGATGATCCCCGTTACCGTTTTGTTCACGGTGATATTGCCGATGCCGACCTGGTTAATGCTCTCTTTGCCGAAGGCATTGACATCGCGGTCAATTTCGCCGCTGAAACTCACGTTGATCGTTCGATCGGCAATCCCAGCGACTTTATTACCACTGATGTCTACGGCACCTATGTCCTTCTCGAAGCGGCGCGGACATCCGGTATTAAAAAGTTTATCCAAATCTCTACTGATGAAGTCTACGGCACGATCCCGGCAGGTTGCTCATCCGTCGAAACCGATCAGCTCCTGCCCCGTAATCCTTACTCCGCCAGCAAATCCGGCGCCGACCGTTTAGCCTACAGCTACTTCGCTACCTACGGCCTGCCTGTCTGCATTACCCGCGCTTCCAATAATTACGGTCCGTATCAGTATCCCGAAAAGCTGATCCCTCTTTTCGTTACCAACCTGCTCGAAGACATTCCCGTGCCTATCTACGGTGACGGCAAAAATGTGCGCGACTGGCTGCACGTCATGGACCATTGCAGCGGTATTGACTGCGTTATTAAGAACGGCGTGGACGGTGAAGTCTATAATATCGGCGGCGGCAACGAACGTGAAAATATCTTCGTCGTCGATACTATTTTTGCCCAGCTTGAAAAGCCCGTCACCTTGAAAACCTATGTTAAAGACCGCCTCGGCCATGACCGCCGTTATTCTCTTAACTGTGATAAAGTCAAACACCTGGGCTGGCAGCCGGCCGTGTCGTTCGAATCCGGTCTTAAAGATACCATTGACTGGTATGTCGCCAATCGCTGGTGGTGGGAACCCCTTAAAAGCGGCGAATACCTTGAGTATTACCGCAAACAGTACGTCGACCGCGAAAAAGAATGATGCCCGATGCCCGCGCCTTTAAACGCCCCGGCTTCGATGAGGAAATTCCAGTTCTCTCTGATTAAACACCGGGAGTTCTCATGCCGCTGCCCCCGTCTGTTATAGATACGATCAAAACCTCTTTGAATGCCCTGGCTGATCCGGCTGACGCCGCTGCCTTGCAGCGCTTCTTCAAAACCGGTAAGGGTCAGTACAGTGAAGGCGACCGCTTCCTCGGTATCCGTGTTCCCCGCCTCAGGGCCCTGGTAAAGCAATTCCGTCCTGTGTCTCTGGCTGATGCCGCATCATTCCTCGATTCCGCCTGGCACGAAGAACGCCTGCTGGGCTTGTTGTTTTTAGTCGACTTGTTCTCCCGCGGCAGCGAAACACAACAGAAATCTATCGTTTCTCTCTACCTGAGCCATACTACAGCCGTGAACAACTGGGACCTGGTCGACCTTTCCGCGCCGTACATCACCGGCCCGTATTATTTCTCCCGCCCCAGAAAACCACTCTTTTCCCTGGCCCGCTCATCCAGCTTGTGGGAACGACGTATCGCAATTGTTTCGACCTTCTATTGGATTCGGCATGATGACTTCCAGGGCACGCTCGACATTGCCTCTCTGCTTCTCGATGATTCTGAAGACCTGATCCATAAAGCCGTCGGCTGGATGCTGCGCGAAGTCGGTAAACGCGATCAATCCCTGCTGGAATCATTCCTCAAACAGCACTACCACTCCCTCCCGCGCACAACGCTGCGCTATGCTATCGAACGCTTTCCCGAACCCCTCCGCCAGGCATACCTGAACGGCAAATAAAGTTGATCGGTCGGATCGGACGGATTGGACGGATTGGACGGATCAGTCCAACGTGTCGCCGGGAATCCTTCTAAATGCATCATGTCCGGGTTCATGATCGCTTTCGAAAATAATCCCATTAGTTTCACACAATAATAAAAAACGATTGTGTTTTCAAACTGAGTGGGGAATGGTACGCAATCGCATAAGGAAAAGGGGATGAATCGCGAATTGATTATCCAACCTGAAGCCGAAGCTGAAATGGCGGACGCATTCGACTGATATGAGGCCCGGGTATCCGGACTTGGTTCTAATTGCCGTTTTCCATGCCAGACGCAAGCCCGGGCACTGGCAGCAAAGAATATGATCCAAAATACGTCGATACCAATTTCGATTCCCAACGCCCGACAATAAAAGGCCTGAAAGGCCG
>CAZCLS010000031.1:14097-15957 GCA_964499565.1 uncultured bacterium | reverse complement strand
TGCCTTTAAATTCTTCAAAAATAATATCGTCCATTCTACTCCCCGTGTCAATCAGTGCCGTGGCGATGATTGTCAGACTGCCACCCTCCTCACAGTTACGGGCCGAACCGAAAAATCGTTTAGGCTTATGCAGAGCGTTGGCATCAAGCCCGCCAGTCAGTATCTTGCCGCTCATAGGCTGGACCGTATTATACGCCCGCGCTAACCGGGTAATACTGTCAAGCAGGATGACCACATCATACTTGTGTTCGACTAAACGCTTGGCTTTTTCAATGACCATTTCGGCAACTTGAATATGCCGTTCCGGTGGTTCATCAAACGTAGAACTGACAACTTCCCCGCGCACATTCCGTTCCATGTCAGTAACTTCCTCCGGACGTTCATCGATCAGGAGTACAATCAGTTTTACTTCAGGTGCGTTCGAGGCGATGGAGTTGGCTACATCCTGCATAATAATTGTTTTTCCTGTTCGAGGCGGGGCCACAATTAATCCACGTTGCCCTTTACCGATCGGTGTAATAAGATCCATCACCCGGGTAGTGAATTTATCAGGATTATTCTCAAGCATATACCGCTCGTCCGGATACAGCGGTGTAAGGTTTTCAAAAAGAATTTTATTCTTATTTTCATCAGGTGGTCCGAAGTTGATAGCTTCAACTTTGAGCAGCGCAACATACCGTTCCTTGTCCTTCGGCGGACGAAAAACGCCGGCCACCGTATCACCGGTTTTGAGTTCGAACCGGCGAATCTGTGAAGGCGACACATATATGTCTTCAGGACACGGCAGATAATTATAATGCGGCATTCGCAGAAATCCAAAGCCATCTGGAAGAACTTCAAGCACACCTTCGCCGAAAATAAATCCATCCTTGGTTGTCTGCGCCTTCAGTATTTCAAATATCAGGTCGTGCTTTTTCAGAACACCGATCCCGCTGATATTAAGGTCTCGAGCGATTTTTACCAGATCGCTCATGCTTTTTTCCTGGAGTTTGACAATGTCCAGAGTAGCGCGCCTGTCAATCTTCTCCTGGTCTATCTTCTCCTGGTCTATCTCTTCAATCTGAGAAGTGTCTTTTTCTTCTTCCTGTTTTTCTACCAGGAGCTCGGGTTGATCTTCTTCTTCCTGAGTCGGCACGATATCCTCTTCATCAGCAGTCTTCGTTACCAGTGTTTTCTTACCTGCTCTTTTTGTCGTTTTTTTTGTTGCCACGGCAACACCTCATTGCTTTATATTACGGTTCCCGCGTGTGGTTCGGGAACCAACTTTCTGTAATAACGCACGCAGTTTCTGCTCTAATTCTCCAAGCGTGCCTTCATTTATGATTACATAATCAGCCCACGCGCAACGCGCCGGATCGTCCAGTTGACGGTCCATTCGTTCCTGGCTTTCTTCCGCGGACCATCCCCGCGATTGCCATAACCTCTCGGTGCGGATATCAGCTGATGCGGCTATAGCCACTGTCAGATCGCACTGCTCCTGCATGCCGCTTTCCAGCAGCAGGGGCACGATTAATACCGCCAACGGCACTTCCCGTGATCGCTGCTCAGCAATCCAGTCTTCAGCCAGAGCCCGTACGCGAGGGTGAATAAGCGCTTCCAGGAACACAAGAGAACGGCGATCCTTGAACACCGTGCGGGCTATCAACGACCGGTCTATCTCTCCTTCAGGCAGAAAAGGATCCATCTGAAACTGCTGATTGAAGTATTCGCCCAGCCGCTGCTTCACATCCGCATCATGAGACAGAATATCATGCGCCCAGCGGTCCGCGTCCGCCGTGGGTATATTCATGGAACGAAAAATGCTTTCCGCCGCACTCTTGCCGGAACCAACACCACCGGTAAGTCCTAGTATCAGAGTGG
>CAZCLS010000031.1:10640-13997 GCA_964499565.1 uncultured bacterium | reverse complement strand
GCGGATAACAACCGTTCCTTTGCTTTTCCCGTTAACTCTTCTATATGAGCGTAAATACCATCCAATGTATCAAATTGCTGCAGCAACTTTGCGGCGGTTTTTGGTCCGATCCCTTCAACACCCGGAATATTATCGGCACTGTCACCAACCAGAGCGAGATAATCTACAATCTGTCGAGGAGAAACACCGAACTTGCTGGTTACCCGCTCAGCATCGAGTACTTCAGAAGAATTAAAACCGGCTTGCAGAATGCCTATTCTATCCGAAACTAATTGGCAAAGATCTTTATCAGCCGTCGCGATTAAGGTATTAACATCCCGCGCGCTCGCACATACAGCTAACGTTGCCAGAACGTCATCCGCTTCATATCCCGGATATTCCAGACAGGGTATATTAAGTGTCTGAACATATTCTTTAATCCAGGGCAGTTGCTGTACAAGCTCATCCGGCATCGGCGGTCGCTGAGCCTTATACGCTTCATACTGCTTATGCCGGAACGTAGGCTCTTTTGTATCGAATGCCACTACGACAAAATCCGGAATGACATCCGCTATGATTTTCTGCAGTATTCGTACAAAACCGAAGACAGCGTTCGTAGGTACTCCGTTGACGTTCGACATAGGCGGAACGGCATAATAGGCGCGATAAACGTATGCCATTCCATCGACGGCAAGGAGTGTTTTATTCACTGGGAGAAACAAGCCTGAAAGTGTCGCAATGCACGGAATGCGTGCATTGCGACCTTTGTTTTACGGTTCAGAGAAGAACCGTCAGTAGTGTTTGCACAGGCAAACGCTGTCAGCGTGACGCGGTTACCCGTCGCGGCTGACCTGACGGATCAATCAGTTTTGCATTAATAAAGATGAGAAGATTAGCTTTGGTAGCCACTTCCGACTCGCCGCGCCAGTACCGACCAATCAGCGGCAGGTCGCCCAGGATCGGGGTTTTGTCTTCTGTTCTGATTAACTGGTCAGTCATCAGACCACCCATGACCAGCGTGTCACCGTCATTAACATGAACGACCGTTTTAACGCTTTGAACAAAAAACTGCGGCAGTTTATACTCGTTGTTGCGCGAAGAAACAAATCGGCGGAATCCTTTCAGATCGGATACTTCAGGCTGCACATCAAGCTCGATTGTACGTTCGTCAGTTTGTACTGATGGCGTAACAATCAGACGTGTTCCATATTCACGGTTTTCCCAGTCTTTCGGCGTAACCGCATAGTCATAGACTACACTGAAAACATCACCGACATCAATATCCTGGTCTTCTGCTTCTTCAATTGTTTTGTTATAACGGATTCTGATAACATCTTTCAGTTCAGCCCGCTGTCCGTTAACGACCGTTACCTTGGGCGCAAAGATGGTATCGACACCCTGGGAGTTATCCAGAGCATAAATAACCGACCGGAATTCCGCCGGGCCAAGAACACCCTGCACATCAAATATTTTTCCAAGTCCGTCATTGACCGATTTATCAACAGCTTCGGTTTTACGCAGTGATTCTTTGTATAAATCCAGCGTTGTCAGAGAAGGAATTAGACCGGAAGTCCCATTCGTAAGCGCATTCTGGTACTGACCATACAAACGGGTAACTTCACTCTGATAGGCAGCCGCTTTCGGCCCGCCGGCAACGATTGCCGGTTGGACTGTCCGCAGGAAATTCTGGTAATTGTTATAATATGCCGATACGACATCTTTCTGCTTGTTTACCATTGCTGACTGCTGCTCGATCGTGGAGTACAGGTTTTCGACATCACTAACCTGGGAATCAAGATATCCGGGTTGATGCGGGCGCAACGATTCGGAACGCAGATAGTCCTCATACTCGTTACCGGTGCTTACCAGTGATGGCAGATCATACGCTGATGAAAGCGGATCAAAGCTGGTTTCATCCATGAAGGAACGGATATAACGCAATCCGCTGGTCACTTCGCGCTGTTTATTCGGCGCTTCGATATAATACTTATCTCCGTACTTACTACTACGGTCCCAGCGGAAGTTTTTCGTCAGGAAATGGCGGAAGACCAACTGTGACATATTATCATTTTTGATAGTAACAAACCGCGCTTCGATCTCGACCTGGGGCGGAGTACGGTCAAACTTGGCTATGAAATCCTCAATAATGTTCAGATTCGCGTCAGTATTTCGCACAATCATCTGGTTACGACGCGTGTCATAGGTAACTGTCGCGCCTTCAACCTGCGGCACACCGATTTTCTTAAACAACGCCTGAACCTTATCGCTCGGACTGCGGGTTTCTTCCGGGAGTTCAATCGTATCCAGACTGCGGGATAATTGAAACACTTTTGTCCGCAACCGCACAGCGTCTTTGCCACTGATAACAATAGCATTATCATCGACGCGGTAAACCAGGCCTTTCACATTACATATATACTTGATAACATCGAGCAGGGGAATGTTCTGCAACTGCAATGTGATCAAGTCCTGATTGGCTTTCTCCATGGCATCCATTGTTGTCGGGCCCGGCGGAACAATAGATACTTTCGGATTAGTCATCTGGTATAACGATTCAAAAACTACAGCCAGTTTCGCGCCGGTGAATCGGACTTCATCGATTACCTGCTTAACATCCTTATCGATCGGCCGACCTGCTTCAGTAGTATCCTGCCCGGTGATATCAATAATCTGTTGTTCTTTTTCAGTATTCATGAACCAGGCTTTTTCGACATCCTGGAGGCGTTCACTGCGTACAATATCAAAATCATCAAGACTTATTTTTGTCAGTTTTTCCTGGCAATCCCTGATATACCGGCGGGCGGAAATATTGTAGGGATCACGTTGAATAACTTCCTTGAACGTTTCCAGGGAATCTTTATACTCCCCATTGCGGAACAGTTCGCGGCCTTCAATCATCAGGACACTTATCTCAACCTGGCGTTTATTATCTTCACGCTGAGCTTTTGGCTTATAGGCAAACGCTTTCTTAAGTTGTGTCCAGAAGCCTGCTTCTTCACCTATGTCAAGAGGAATTTCGATTTGTTCCTCTGCCTTGGCTTCATCATTGAATGAAAGATTCTTGAGAAATCCTTTTTCTTGCTCGGGCTCGTCTGTTGTAATTTCAACATTCCCAATCAAATCACGTTCTTTTTCAAGCATTTGACTGGCATCATCGGTATTCTCCGCAAACGAAGGGATGCCATATACAGCAAACAATGCAAGAAGAATACTGCCGGTTAGTACCTTTGTCTTCATAGAGCCTCCAGTCGGTCTATAATCTTATAAACAATTCCACTCATTACATTACACCTGTTATCAGAACTGGTTACCCAGTAAGTTTTCTTCATCACCTGACTAAAAATCCGTATCTTCCGACATGCCCGTATCTTCCGACAT
>CAZCLS010000031.1:6520-10540 GCA_964499565.1 uncultured bacterium | reverse complement strand
GGCATAGTTGTGTCTTCAGTCATAGTCGGCACTTCCGTGGCTTTTTCTGCTTCAGCCTCGGTGCGCTGTGCCTGCTCGCTCAACTGGCGTTCACGCAGTTCGCGGAACGACTCACCACTCGGAGTGATAATACGGGTTTTTACAAATACCAGCAGATTCTTCTTTTCCTGGTAATCACTTTCCGACCGGAAAAACCGTCCCACCAGAGGCAGGTCGCCCCAGAGGGGTACTTTGTCGTGTATGCGTTTGATCGCCTCGGTTACCATACCGCCCAGTACAATGGTTTCGCCGTCATTGACCACCACCTGCGTTTTAACTTCCGAGAATTTAAACCGCGGGATCGCAAGGTCTATGCGCTCGATCGGGGGACTGACACTCTGATTGCCGGCATAGGCATTGACAATGTTCGGGTCGACTTCAGAACTGACACGAGTGGTGATTTCCATATTGATTGTTTTGTTGTCATCGCCTATTGTCGGTGAAACAATAAGCTCAATGCCAATTTCTTCTTTCAGGACACTCTCAACGGTTGCATACCCGGGATAGGTTGCGGCAACCTGGGAAAGACCGAAACCGGGCAGAAGCCCGCCGCCGCCCTGTGTGGCAAAGTAGACGATTGCCGGTTTGTAAACGGTATAATCCTCGGGATACATCACTTCGATAATCTGCTTGATACTGACCCGGGATTGACCGCTGACGGTAGTGACCGACGGCGCGGAAAGGATGTCGGCATTGGTCTTGTTGTTGACCGCGTGCCAGATGACGGAGAATTGCGGGTCGCTCAGCGTGCTGGTGAAAAATCCCAATATTTGATTTGCAACCTGATTCTGGCCTTCACGTATGCCAATCATGTTCAGCACATCACCTAAGCGTTCCGCGTAGCGGCTGTTGCGCTGACCGGTAGAGTACTGACGCAGAGCGCCGGTAAAGTCTGTTGGATTCATCATAACGGCTTTGCCGTCATTGCCGACACCACCGAGTTTCCACTTGTCTTTGAGAACGATACCGAACTTGTATTCTTCCAGATCTTCATCACTGATCTGAACAAAACGGGCCTGTATTTCAACCTGCAGACGCTGGCCGCTTTCTTCTTCCAGCCGCTTAACTTGCGCGTCGACCATGTCAAGATTGCGGGGCGTGTTACGGACTACCAGCGTTCCCGAGGTTGGTTCAAGAAATACCGAGCTTCCTTCCGGCTGGGGTACTGATTCTTTTATAATACGTACGATCTCAGCTTCCGTGGTTAATCCGGAAAATTGATCCGGAGACGACGGGGCACTGACATCGAACAGATCGAAATCACCGGAATCTTCGGTGCTGGTAGCCTCCTCCACCGCGCGTGACACGGCTTCCGAAGATACCGTCCACATCCTGGTTTCCATTTCACCCTCGCCTTTCGAAATGACGATAGCGTATTCGTCAATGGAATAAATCAGGTCGGCCGATTCACAAATATATTCGATTGCCTGCAGCACGGTAGGATTATCCATAGTAAAATCGACTTTCACATCATCCGACAAATTAAGGACAATGCTCAACTTGCTGACATCAGCAAGGTATGAGACAACTTCCTGCACGCTGGCACCTCGGAAACTGAGCGGACCGGTTTTAAACTGGGCCTGGCGGATAATCGCCTCGCGCCGTTTGGCTGCCGGGGAAATTTCACGTTCTTCCGGACCGGTGGATGCTTCGTACTCCTCGGGATGCTGGAAATAGTCCCGGATAAGTTTTTCCATGATATCGCGCCGTTCAATCCGCTGTGTGTCGCGAATAATCCGGTCCGTTTTTGCAATCAGGTCTTTTATCGCGCGCCGGGGCCGCGGGTCTTCAGATTCTATATTCATAGCGCGCTTGTAAATTTGCTTGGCTTCTTCGTAGCGGCTTTGAATCTCAAGATCACGAGCCTGTTTCATAAGCAGCACAACCTGGTCGTTGTCGCTCATATCATCGGTAATGATCTTGCCCAGATTTTTAGAAATCGATTCTTCGAGTTTCTTTCGGCTCTCAATAATGCCATTAATGGCGTCCTTGCCGGTAGGCTTGTGCAGCAGAGCAAGACGGTAATTTGAAATAGCGGCTTCATAATCTTTCACGTCCTGGCGGTCTTTACCGTACCCGGCGTAGACGTCATACAGTTGGCTGTTGACAAGATTAAGTTTTGATTTTGCCGTAATATTATCAGGATTGCGCTGAACCGCCTCATCAAGGACATAATAGGCCTCTTTCCATTTGCCCTCGTCAATCATGCCAATGGCCTGCATGGTTAAATCTTCAGATTCCTTGCGCTGCTCTTCGCGTTCAATCGCAATTTGACGAGCGAGCTCGGGAGACAGCATTTCGGCTTTTTGCTTAAGCGCATTGTCTATTGCTGACGGTGTTTGTGCACCGGCAACCTGGGCAATGAGCAGTAAGGCACAAAAACCACGCACTACCGTGCTGATGATTCTAGTTTTTTTCATGCTGACTTACTCCGTGTGTACAGTTATTGTAAAACCACAAAATACGAATTATTCCATTACTTTTCTATTGATAACATATATGTAAGCTTGCCGATATTGCCGGTGACGGTTTTAGCGGTTTCATCGATCGCTTCAACAACCGCCGTCTTTTTCAGTTCAGCAATCGGCAATTCAGTGCCTATCCGGGCTTTTATTTCCTCTCCATCCGAGCGGCGCACAATCACCGCCTCCACATAATCTTCCAGACTGTCCTCGTCACGAACCAGCGTGAATTCCTTGCCGGTCTTCAGATCTGTCATCGTGACCTGACTGATATCGCGCGGCAGAGAAGAATTGGTTGATTTGTTGAATATATTAGTGGTCCGAGCTTCAAACGCGCCGATACTATACAGTTTTTCATTGTTAATGCTAATCGTGTCGCCCGGTTTCTGAAACAAGGTCCTGCTTCTACCGTCTACCATCATTTGGAACTGCAGGGTAATCCGGTTATCGGCAACTGTTGCCACGCGTAATTTAATGGGACGCTTGGGACGGTAAACATCCTTCAACCGGTATTCAAGCGCAATAACATTCGGACTGCTCGGATCTTTAGGATCACTATCGCGTTTAAACTCGTCCAGATTAGTAAAGCCATCATTGTCGTTGTCACCTGCGGCATCATTCGGGTCTTTCCAGTTAAGGCCGTATTGCTTTTCCCATTTATTGGGGATCCCATCCTGATCGGCATCTTCGCGATAGTTGATGGGGTTGCCCGTCTCGGGGCATATCTCGGCCCATTCCGGTATAACAGCATCATAATTTGCGGTGCTGTGCACATAACCGGGATGCGTAAACGGATTGGGCTTCAAGGTGTCCGGCATGGGCTGAGCGGCGATGCGCGCGATATCCGGCAAACTGACGCTGGGCAATTCAGCTTTAATATTTTCAGCGTCGGCACTGGCACTGAATTCCCGGATGGCATTTTGGCCCAGAAGGCTCATCGCAAGAACCAGTATCACTACCAGAACAACGGCTCCCAGAACGATTTTTTCCCAATGTTTGCTCAATGCGTTCATAATATCATTCACCGCGGCAAAACAGCCGCTGTGCTTCCTCTCCTGCAGAATTACAATAACTTAATATGATCAACGGTCATTTCCACGACAAGTGCTTCTTTTATATCCCAAGGATCCTTGACATCAATCATGGTAAGGTCCATATTCGTTTTAATCTTGCGGACACGGTAAAAATGCGGTTTGTTACGCAATTCGGCCAGTACCGACCAGAGTGAACCGGGTGGAATTCTGAACAAAAACTTAACCGGCACGGCGTCGTAAACTTTCTTGCCTTTTTCCAGCGCTTCCTCTCGTGTCTGGGCATTGCGGGGCCGCGGGCCGGATCCCCAGTTTATCTCATCTTCAGGGGCGACTGCCACATCAGCGCCTTCGGGATTGCGCTCAATCGTAATAATTTCATCGACATTGTTACTAAAGAGCGTATCGAGCACATCTTTGGTAACCGCATACTGCCGGACCAGGCGCGGAAGCATATCTTCCGGAGGATCTACACCGCCGCGGTACTC
>CAZCLS010000031.1:0-6420 GCA_964499565.1 uncultured bacterium | reverse complement strand
ATCATTAAACGTAACTGTTTCTATGCCTTTCAGCCACATATTGGTAGGCATCAGCGCGCTGACATTCTTAAGAAGATACGTATAAAGGTCTCGTTCCCATAGAATTCTACCGAGTTCCTGATTTTCTTTACGCTGTAAATCAATATTTTTCTGGATTTTTTCGATCGAAGTATTATACTTCTGAACTTTTTCCAGGTTTTCGCGCACGGAAGCATCGCGGGACGCTATTGAACTCTTGGCAATATACGCCATGACAAACAGGCCCGCGAACATGACACATAGAAGAATTGCCGCAATGACCAGCATGGGTTTCCTGGCATCAAAATCACGTTGCCACTGGACATCTTTGGGAAGCAGGCTCAGTGAATATTGAACAACGCCGGCGCCGGAGAGGGCACAGCCTAACGCTTCACCATACAAATACGATTTCTCGCTGGTTCCGCCTTCAAGTCCTTTGAAGACATCAAGTATATCGACATCCATTTTCAGGCGTTCGGCAAGCAGCGCGCACAATCCCGGAATAGTACTGTATCCGCCCGTGATATATAGTTTCTGAGGTTTTCCGCCGCCCAGCTGCGAACGGTAAAAAGTAAATGAACGGGTTATTTCCATCACCATGCGGGTAATCGCCGCGCGGACATTCTTCGTAGCCGGCGAATCATCTGTTTCGTT
The DNA here is from genome assembly GCA_964499565.1 of uncultured bacterium. Classification (GTDB taxonomy): domain Bacteria; phylum Auribacterota; class UBA3054; order UBA3054; family CAZCLS01; genus CAZCLS01. The sequence goes on along the minus strand of CAZCLS010000031.1, from coordinate 5,748 downwards.
CTGCCCCGAAAGATTAACGTCACGGTTTAAAGCTGTACGGGCTTCTTCTTCCGGGATTTCAATCCCTTTGGCAAGTGATGTGACGATCGAAAGTCCGGTAACCGGCAGGGTACGCATCCAGACTTTGGTACCGTCCACGATTGTAAGATTGCTGGCGGTGGAACCCATGCTGAGGACTGCCAACGGTTCGGGGCACGAACCGCCTTCGGCCCGCAGCACCAGATTGGCGAGGGCCAGGGCGCCGTTATTGATTGCCTCGGGAGCGATAGACGCTTTTTTAAGGAGGTTCAGGACATCGCCGATAATATCTTTCTTGATTGCCGCGAGCGAGACATGACTTTGGGAACCATCTTCGCCGACAACGACATAATCCCAGTCGAGCGTTTCAAGCGGAAACGGAAGCTGTTGCTTTGCCTCTTCGGGCAGCTTAACCGCCATCTCGGCAGTTGGAACTTTAAGCGCTCTGATGAGTGTATGGGCGCTAGGCGCGTTGACCACGACGGTTTCATCGCCGATTACTCCGTCTTTACGCCATTTTTTCAGAACCACCGCAACGGCACTCTGCCACGCTGTTTCCTGCGCATCGGCAGGGAGCGCCAGTTTTTCACTGTGACAGGCTTCAACCCGGACGGTATCCTTATCGACTGAAATTACAACACACTTCAGCGATTCCCGGCCAAGATCAATTCCGACAATTTTTTTATCAGCCACAACGATCCTCTTTACGTCTAATATTTACTTAAATGAAAACAAAGATTATGAAACCGTTCATTCAAACCGATAGGGGTAATCTTTGCATCAGACACTTCGCGTGTCTCCGCAGCATCAAAAAACGTTCAAAAGCGCAATTACTTTATCAAAAATAGTTTGAGATGTCAAGGTGTTTCCGTCTATTTATTCTTTCTTTCGTCACAAACGCATGCCGGTTCATTTCGACAGCCCTGATTCATGCTGGTTTTACGGGGTTTTTTCAGCTTCATCAGGCCCCTTTCGAGATACCTGTATTTCCTTTTCCAGATTTTGGATGCGTTCTTCTTCCTTGGTTGTCCGCGCATAGCGCCGAGCACGCTCAAGGGCCACTGACGCTTCGGCGATATTACCCAGGGCAAGCGCGCTCCTGGCAATCCCCAGATGAATATCACTACGGGTCGGTCTGAATCTCCCGGCCTGGCGGTATTGATCTAGAGCGGCGGCATAGTTCTGCTGGGTATACGAGTTCGCGGCCCATTCATAGTACAGCAGCGTCAGCTCAGTTTCAATATCCGCGGATTGCTGCCGGTTGTTCATTTTTTCCAGGATATCAGCTGCTTTCCGGTAAGTTCCCTGCCGCTGGTACAGTCTCGCCAGCAAATGTTCCGCCTCTTTCAACCCAGGCCGCAGCAGGAGTGCCAGTTTGACATGCCCGAGAGCATTGGAAACATCCCCCTGGCTCAGTTCGATGCCTGCGCGGGCATAGCAGGCATCGGCTGCCACCGGGGCGTCAAGCTCTATCCTGTCCCAGGCTCGCAAGGCTTCATTCGTCTGGCTCAGGTTGAGTCGGGTAAGCCCTAACTGGAACCAGACCAGGCTGTTGTTGGATATGACCGTCGCCACGCTTTCGAAGCACGAGACTGCGTAATGATATTGTGTTACCAGGCAATAGCCAAGTCCGAGATTAAAAAGATAATCGGTGTTTTTGGGATTCAAGTATACCGCCCGTTCCATACGCGTGATGCCGGCGCCAGCCTGGCCATTGCGCACAAGGGCGGTTCCGTACAGATAGTGGAGGGTAGGATTGTCGGGTTCGAGCTCCAGGGCTTTTTCATAAAACGGTTTACCCCGCTCGAAATCACCCATGCGTTCATAGCAGGCTCCCAGGTTCAGATATGCTTCCGAGAGGGACGGGTCGAGTTGAATTGCTGAACGAAACGATTTGACAGCAGCGGCATAGCGTTCGTTCTGGACTTCCTGCAGGCCGCCGCGGAAATGGGCCTGGGCGGCAATTTGGCGTGTTTTACTGGTCTGGTTTGTGGTATTGGCATTGTCTTCCGCGCGTGCCGGAATGGGTATCTGTATCAAACACGCCAGGATGATACCGCCTGTCAGGTACCACACCAGGTATTTTTTTCTGACCAATTCCACGTTTACTGCTCCGTACTGAATTATTGCGCGTGTCACCTGCCGTATAAGCCGGGTTTTGTCCTCCAGGCCCGAAGGCTGCGAGGGACAGTCATTCATCTGAGCGGCCTACCCGAAACGCAACGGCGGCAGACGCACCGGGGAAGCGAATCCACGCGTTTCCTACATGGCCTTGCACCGGACGGGGTTTACCTTGCCCCCGGGGTCACCCCCGGAGCGGTGGGCTCTTACCCCACCATTTCACCCTTACCCGGCAAATGCCGGGCGGTTTGTTTTCTGTGGCACTTTCCGTTCCCGTGCCCTATCGTGCGCGGGACCCCTGATTGCCCAGGGCGTCCTGTCTGCGGGAGCCCGGACTTTCCTCTCCCTCGCGCGCTAGCGGGAGGGAGCGACTGTCTGGCAGGTGACACGAGCATTGTACACTTACGTGTAATAGTATAGTATAATCCGGGTTTTTGAGGAACTGCGTAATAGACGTGCGCGGGAATGTTACTGGCCGGGTTCATCGGCGATATAAAGAATCCGCGCGCAATTTTCACAGATTACAAGGTGGTCGCCTTTCAAGATATCACCCATAACCTGGGGAGGAAGGTTGATGTGGCAGCCATCGCACACGTTACTGTTGGCGGGAACGATAGCGTGCGGTGCGCGGGTTTTCATCAATCGGGAATATAACTCAACCACATCAGGCCGGATTTCCTTCACCATTTGATTTCTGATTTTATAATAGCGGTGAATTTTATCCTGAATTTCTTTCAGAGGTTTTTTGGCATCACGGGCTTTTTTCAGCAACTCTTTCTTTTCCTCCTCAACTGCCGCCTGCTGATGGGAAAACTGTCCGTTAAATTCCTGGATTGCCAGAGTTTTCTGCTCCAGGGACAAGGTTGATTTGCTTAAATTCTGCTGAGCCTGGGTTATTTCATTTGTAAGTGCCTGGTACTCCGCATTTTTCTTGACCTGGGCTTGTTTCTGTTTCAAGCTGTCAATCCGTGCCTGAACACTCTCTATGTCAAGCTGCAACTCCATCCGTTCCACTTCCAGCTCTTTCCGTCGCTGCTGGTGGTCATGCAGGGAGTTAACGGATGCTTCATACTCATGCTGATCACTGCGCAGCTGGTTGGGAACTTCCTCCAGCTGCTGCTTCAGCGAAATCAGATCAGCGTCAATTTCCTGAAGTTTCAGTAGTTTCTCTAGTTCTTGCTTCATCTAGGTGAATCGTAGCGCGGCATGCGCGCATGCCGCGCCGGATACAAATCCTTTGTGCTCAAGATTATAATGTATTCAGATCGATCGATTCGTTCGGTGTTTCAACTGTGCAGCCTGTTATCACCGCGCTACCCGTCTTCTTCGGTATTCCCAGGGTCACAAACGTGCAGCCGTTGAGGCCGGCATTGGCTCCGCCGCCCTTATCGTCGCAGCGCAGCTTTTTGATGATACCCTGAAACGCCCAGCCTGCTACCGTCGCGGCCGTCGGGTCAGACCCGGCAGTTACGCGGGCATTGTTGCCGCCGCGTTTCATAACAACCCGGTTGATACCCCACGGACGGGCAACACTCGCGCCGTCGTCATCGTAATTGATCTGCCAGCCTGCGCCGATCAGCGGTGTCGTCGCAATTTTAACACCCGGTTTGCCGGCTGGCGTACCGAGACCGTTATCGGTGTATACCCGGATTATCCGTCCGCCGCTGGCGATCGTTTTGTCCATCGTGCCGCCTTGCAGAATATTGAATTTCTTAATACGCCGGGCACGGCTGATCAGGTTAAGGATGCCTTCATACCCCGTGGTTGTAAATCCGGCGCCGCCCAGGATACCGCCGCCGACCTGGATCGTGCCGATATGGCCCATCGGCTCATGGGTAAACTCACCGGCTTTCAATGCCGGATCGCCATCCTGGACACAGACCGTGCCGAGACTGCCGGCAATATCGGGTATATCTATGCCGCGGACAGCCTGCCGCGGGTAAACGACTTTAACATTGTAGATATTGGCGTTGTTAACCGTAACTTCAACAATAGGATTCAAACCGACTTTGCGGTCCGGGTGAGGGGCAATCAGGACTGAAACACCGAGCGGTTTTCCGTAGACATCGCGGAAAAAGTCAGCACCCCACATGTAAAATGTAATAATGTCGTCATTGGCGCCGCCGTCACTCAGTTCTTCATCAGTCCAGCTGATAGTGCCGGGACTGCCGACATTGGCGGACGGGTTACCGGCGGCGGGGGGATCGGCATCATCGGCATTCCAGTTTGCGGTCTGCTGTTTGAAAGCGTCATAGGACGCGTTAAAGACCGTGACATACACCCGCATGCTATTAATATTCTTATACATGGTGAAGTGCGAGTCATATTTATCCCAGTTGAGCCAGAAGTTGACGGGATAATTGACCGCGCCGGCGGCAGTATACATGTCGAAGTACACATACTTCCATCCGGCCGAGGCGGGAACTGCCAGTAATACAGCGATGACAACCATAGCAAGCGCGCGTATGATGTGGCGTTTCATAAAAAATCCTCCGGTTAACAAACGATTAAAGAATCTAAATATGCACAAATCACTAAGCACAATACGTCCTTTGTTTGGTGGAGAATACCGGGATCGAACCGGTGACCTCCTGCGTGCAAAGCAGGCGCTCTCCCAGCTGAGCTAATTCCCCATACGTAAATATGCCGTACGATACGGTAATAAACTACTGGTGGGCCTAGTTAGAGTTGAACTAACGACCTCGCGCTTATCAAGCGCGCGCTCTAACCAACTGAGCTATAGGCCCGCAACATCAAAAGCGGTTGTAGTATATCATATATCATACCCGCTGTCAAGCCATTTTAGGCTGCAATATGCTATACTGTATGCACTATGCTTTTCAATACTTTGTCATTTTCTCATGCCCGCCGCGAAATAATACGGCGCCTGTGGTTTTCAGGCCTCCTGCTGCTCATCGTTATCCTGGCCGGCACCGCCGGGTACCAGTATATTGAGCAATGGGGCGTTCTGGATTCCTTGTATATGACTGTGATTACCGTCACGACTATCGGGCTGGGAGAAGTTCACCCGCTCCAGCCGGCCGGACGAATATTTACCATTATTATTTCCCTGGCCGGGGTCGGTACCGTGGCGTACGCGCTCTCTTCTCTCGCCTCTATGGTTATCGGCGGCGAGTTGTTTAACCTGGTTAAAGGTCGTCAGATGGAAAAAGATATCAGCAAACTCCAGAATCATCTTATCCTGTGCGGGATCGGCAAAAGCGGGTTGCGCACGCTCGAAGAACTGCTGGCCAGCCGTGAAAATGTGGTCGTCATTGACATCGATCCCCAGGTTTGCAGCCAGATTAACAAGGATCACGCCTATGTTATCTGTGATGATGCCACCCAGGAAGCTACGCTGTATGCCGCCGGTATCCTGAAAGCCAAAGGCCTGATCACGGCTCTGCCCGATGATGCTTCGAATGTTTTCGTGACGCTGACGGCGCGCGAAATCGCTCCGGATATTTTTATCGTCGCCCGTTCCTCCGACGCCAGTATTGAAAAAAAATTACAGCATGCCGGCGCCAACCGCGTTATTGTGGTTAACGACATCGGCGGACGCCACATGGCAAACATCATGCTGCAGCCCGCCGCGATCAGGCTGGTTGA
>CAZCLS010000030.1:0-15966 GCA_964499565.1 uncultured bacterium | reverse complement strand
ATTAGGTTTTTACTATCGCTTTATCGGTGTGTTCACTGAAAAAGGCAAATGGCGCGGGCTGCTAAGACATCCGCTTCTGACAGGAGGGATGTACAGCCTGAGATTTTTAGTCGGCCTGAGTTATTGTATATCACGCTTACCGGGTCGCTCAAGCACTTGATCCTTTAAATAAAAACAGCAGGAACAAAAACGGATGAAAGAAACAACAGAACTTCGTAATATCACCAGGCAGGATCCTGATGTCGCGGAACTGATAGCGCTGGAAGCTGACCGGCAGGAAAAGAGCATCCGGCTGATAGCTTCAGAAAACTATGTATCGCGGGCGGTCATGGAAGCCACCGGTTCAGTGCTTACCAACAAATATTCGGAAGGATACGCCCACAAGCGTTATTATCAGGGGCAGACATATATAGACAGTCTGGAACTACTGGCGATTAACCGGGCCAAGGAATTATTCGGGGCTGAACATGTTAATGTGCAGCCCTATTCCGGTTCACCCGCCAACCTGGAAACATATTACGCCCTGGCGGAGCCGGGAGATTTGATCATGGGGATGAGTCTTCCTCACGGCGGTCATTTGACACACGGATGGAAAGTAAATTTCAGCGCGAACTTTTACCGCGCGGTACAATACCCCGTCAGTGAAAAAACGCATTTGATCGATTTCGACCAGGTGGCTGAGATTGCCCGGGAGCACAAGCCGAAAATACTGATATGCGGGGCAAGCGCGTATCCACGGACGATAGATTTCGCGCGATTCGCCGAAATAGCAAAGGAAGTCGGTGCGTATCTGGTAGCAGACATCGCACATATCGCTGGATTGGTAGCAGCCGGCGAACACCCCTCCCCTATTCCATACGCGGACGCGGTAACAACGACAACACACAAAACATTACGCGGGCCTCGCGGGGCAATGATATTATGCCGGGAAGAGCACGCCAAAAAGATTGACAGCGCGGTTTTTCCGGCGTTGCAGGGCGGGCCGCACAATCACACAACAGCGGCTATGGCGGTAGCGTTTAAAGAAGCGCTTTCGCCCGAGTTCAAGCAGTATGGAAAGCTCATTATATCCAACGCCTCAATTCTAGCCGAAGAGCTTATGGCACAAGGATTTGAATTGGTTACCGGCGGTACGGACAACCATCTGCTGCTGATAGATTTAAGCAACAAGAATATAGCCGGAAAACCGATGGCGCAGGCTATGGAAAAGGCCGGGATAGTCTGCAATTGTAATGCAGTGCCGTTTGACAAGCGGAAGCCTTTCGACCCGAGCGGCATACGAATAGGAACTGCCGCCGTTTCGTCCCGCGGATTCGGTTCGGACGAGATGAAGGCGCTTGCGGGCTGGATATCCAGGATAGCGGCTGACGCGGAAAACGAACAGATGCTCGCATCGATCCGGAAGGAAGTGGAAGAGCTGTGCGATGCGAAACCGGTTCCCGAATATTTCGTGCAGATATAAGCCGCACCGGGCAATTTTGACATAGATGTGATTATATGGGATAATTACATACCATTATGGAAGATGGTTAATGGATGATGGATAATGGAAGATGGATGAATCAGTAACACAAATGACTCAGGCGCGGGCGGGCAATATAACGCCGGCGATGGAAACCGTAGCAAACTCTGAGAAGCTTGGATCGGAAGTAATCCAGGCTGAAGTTGCGTGCGGGCGGATGGTAATACCGGCCAACATCAGGCACACGAATCTGGTTCCGATCGGGATCGGGATAAACGCGCGCTGCAAAGTAAATGCGAATATCGGCAGTTCCCCGGGCTGCTCGGGAATCGAGGCTGAATTAGCCAAGCTGGCAGTATGCCTGAAGTATGGGGCCGACACGGTGATGGACCTGAGCACGGGAGAAGGGATTGATGAAATCCGGCGGGAAATAATCGCGCACAGTCCTGTGCCGGTAGGGACAGTACCGATCTACCAGGCGACCAACGCTGTTGAGCATATCAGGGATATCACGGTAGACAGTCTGATATCCGTGATCCGGCAGCAGGCGGAACAGGGAGTGGATTACATGACGGTGCATTGCGGGTTATTGCGCCGGATGCTGCCTGCAGCCAGCCGTCGGCTGCTGGGAATCGTAAGCCGGGGCGGTTCGATATTAGCGCAATGGATGTTAGAGCACAACGCGGAAAATCCTTTATACGAGCGGTTTGATGATTTGTTAGCGGTATGCCGCACCTATGATGTGACGTTGAGTCTGGGAGATGGATTACGGCCGGGATGCCTGGCGGATGCCAGCGACGAGGCCCAGTTTTCCGAGCTGGAAGTGTTGGGAGAACTGACGCAGCGCTGCTGGGAGGCGGATGTTCAGGTAATGATAGAAGGGCCGGGCCATATACCCTTTGACGAGATTGGCATGAATGTGGAGAAAGAGATAGTGCTCTGCAACTCCGCGCCGTTTTATGTTCTGGGACCGATAGTATGTGACATTGCACCGGGCTACGATCACATCAGTTCCGCGATCGGTGCAACGGCGGCAGCGACGGCGGGGGCCGCGATGTTATGCTATGTAACGCCCAAGGAACATCTTGGGTTGCCGGATGCCGAGGACGTGCGGACCGGGATCATAGCGTATAAAATCGCGGCGCACGCAGCGGATGTTGCCCGTCATCGTCCCGGGGCGAGAGACCGGGATGACGCTATGGCTCGCGCGCGTCAGACATTCGATTGGGAAGGTCAATTCGCACTGGCATTGGATCCAGACAAGGCGCGTGAATATTTTGACGCGAGCAAACTCAAGAGCACGGAACCAGGCAAGGATTTCTGTACGATGTGCGGTGAAAAATTCTGTGCTATACGCACCTCGAATAAAGTAACCGACCGCCTGCAGCAGGAAGAGGAATAAGGAACAGGCATGGATAGAAGCGTTTCCGCATACAACAATTTTTTCCGTGAGACACCCAAACACCGGCGAGTCACGCTGATCTGCACGATTGGTCCCGCCACCAGTTCGCAGGAGATGATAGACCAGTTAGTAGAGTGCGGTATGGATGTAGCCCGTTTAAACTTTTCACACGGGTCGCACAAACAGAAAGCGGACATAATCACACGTATTCGCTCAGCCGAAAAAAGGGCGGGCAGACCGATCGCGATTCTGCAGGATTTGCAAGGCCCGAAACTTCGCGTAGGCGAGCTGCGGGGAGGCAAACCGGTTGAATTAAAGACCGGCATGTCGGTGACAATCAGTACGGCTCCCTGTTTCGGCACTGCGGAGCGGTTGTATGTTGATTACCCCCATTTGTCGAAAGAAACTAAGCGCGGGGATGCGATACTGCTGTCAGACGGGACGATTACACTGCGCGTGGCGCACACCCATCCGGCCGCGAATGAAATTGAGTGTGATATCATTCATGGAGGACTGCTGTATCCGCGCAAAGGGGTCAATCTTCCCGGAGTGAAATTATCGATACCTTCTCTGACTGACAAGGACAAGGATGACCTTGTCTTTGGCATTGAGCACGGTGTGGACTGGGTGGCGTTGTCATTTGTGCGGGAAGCGGATGACATAGAATCGTTACGCAAGCGGATCACTGAATTACGGATGCGGTTGGGGCATACAACCAACTCAGTGCCGCCGAAAATTATTGCCAAGATAGAAAAACCGGAGGCTGTGTTTGCTATAGCATCGATACTTGAAGCGGCAGACGGCATTATGGTAGCGCGCGGAGACCTGGGAGTAGAAATGAAACAGGCAATCGTGCCGGTGATACAGAAAGAGATCATCAGTCTGGCCAACACGAAAGGCAAACCGGTTATTACAGCGACGCAGATGCTGGAATCGATGGTACATGCTCCGATACCGACCCGGGCGGAGGCAAGTGATGTGGCCAACGCTGTCTTTGACGGCAGTGACGCGATAATGCTTTCAGCCGAAACCGCGGCGGGAGAATTTCCGCTGGAAGCGGTGCAATATCTCGACCGCATAGCGCGTGAAACGGAAACGAGTCCCCTCTTTTCACCCCGGCGCCCCTCCCCTTCCCGCTCGATATCGGAATCGATAGCCGCATCGGCATGTGAAATGGCGGGTAATATCCGGGCGGCATGTATTGTCGTATTCACGCACACTGGAGCCAGCGCCATCCAGACAGCCAGGTTCCGGCCGCTGATGCCGATTATTGCGTTATCGACCAGTCGGGATATCTGCCGGCAGCTCATGCTGTACTGGAACATCAAGCCTGTCCATGTCGGCATCTGCCGCACGATTCGGCGACTGCTTGAAGTAGCCGCGTCAAAAGTGATGGCCTGCGGCTGCTGCGAGGCGGGAGATGAATATGTGCTGGTTGCCGGCTCGACCGCGGAACCGGGCCGAACGGATTTCATCAAGGCCTGTACCGTGCCCGGCAAGGCGCAAACGGGGAAGAAGTCATGAAAAGCCGTATAGCACTACTTGATTATGGCATGGGCAACCTGCACAGCGTCAGTAAGGCGCTGGAACATGTTGGCGCGGACGTGGACTGGATTCAGGAACCATGCTGTCTGGAACCGTATCATGGCATGATTCTTCCCGGGGTAGGACATTTCGGCGATGGCATCCGCCAATTACGGCGCCGGAAATTAGATGGCTTGATCATGGAATGGTTTGCCTCTGACAAACCATTTCTGGGCATATGCCTGGGACTGCAGATGCTGTTTGATTGCAGTGATGAAGAACCGGGAGTACCGGGCCTGGGCATATTGCCGGGCCGGGTTCGTAAATTCAAGGCGGACCCGAATCGCCGGGTACCGCAGATGGGATGGAACCAGGTATCCGCCCGGAAGGACTGTCCGCTGTTTGCGGGCATATCGCCGGACAGTTACTTTTATTTCGTGCATTCCTATTATGCCGATCCGGATGACTCATCCGTGACCGGCGCAACCACGGAATACGGTGTGAGCTATTGCTCCTTTGGCTGGAAAGGCAGCGTGTACGCGTCACAGTTCCATCCCGAAAAGAGTCAAAAGAACGGCCTGCGCATGCTGACGAATTTTGTTGGACTGCTGCAGGAATGACAGACTATGTTTAACCTTCGAAACGCATAACGAATTGTGGATATTTTACCGGCAATAGACCTGCGCGGCGGCAAATGTGTGCGACTGGAACAGGGCGATGCCACTCGGCAGACCGTTTACAGCGACGACCCGGTACAGATGGCGCGAACGTTTGCCGAGGCAGGCGCGAGCTGGCTGCATGTGGTAGACCTGGACGGAGCGTTCAACGGGTCACGGGTACACACGGCACAGGTTCACGACATAACACGGGCTACCGACCTGAAAATAGAATTAGGCGGTGGTATTCGCAGCCTGGAGGACATAGAAATATACCTGTCCGCGGGCGTTACCCGTGTCGTGCTCGGAACGGTCGCACACACCAATCCGCAATTTGTAGAAGAGGCCGTAGCACGCTATGGTAATGCGATTGCTGTCGGAATCGATGCGCGCGAAGGCACGGTAGCTATCCGCGGCTGGACGGAGCAGACTGATCTAACGGTCGGAGCACTTGCCCGCAGGGCTGAGGAAGCTGGAGTAACAACTATAATCTATACTGATATTGCGGTTGACGGAATGCTTACCGGCCCGGATCTGCCCACGCTGCGGATGCTGCTGGAAACTATTTCGGTCGACATCATTGCATCGGGCGGCATAGCCGCGCGCGAGCACGTAGAAAGCCTGCTTACCATAAAACCCCGTCCGCTTGCCGGCTGTATAATCGGCAAGGCGTTGTATACCGGGGCACTCAACGCGCGCGAGATAATCACCGTAGCCGGCGGCAAGCAACCAATACCGCGATACGAGGAGTAAATCACAATGTTTATTAATAATTTCTATGCAGATTGCGCGCGCGTGTATAAAAGCACCCAGGGTAATCGCGTTCTCAAAGCTGTCAAATTATTGTTTGTGCCCTCACTGCATATTACGTTTGTCTATCGTCTGGGCCACAGCTTCTCAAAAGTATGGCCGCCTTTCAACTGGCTGTTGATGATCCTGTATTTTCCCATGCAGGTGATAGTCAAGATACTGTATAACACGTCGATACCAGCCAAAACATCTATAGGTCCCGGATTCATCATTCTGCATCCCGGCGCTATTTATGTTCATCCCCAGGTGGTTATCGAGGCGAATGTGACTATCAATTCTCAGGTGATTATCGGGGCGATTCGGTTGGGCGATACACGCTATCCGGTGATCTGTAATGATTGCAGTATCGGATGCGGCGCGAAAGTGCTTGGACCTGTTCGGGTGAATCATCATACGGCAGTCGGAGCCAACGCGGTCGTATTGAGTGACACTCCCTCTTTTTCAGTTGTGGGCGGTATTCCGGCCAAAGTACTGAAAGTCACCCGCCAGAGAAGCCGCAGCAACCGCAGCGGAAGCGGCGGCAGTGGCAGCCGCGAGGGCGGAAGCGGCAACCGCAGACCAAGGAGACGCGAGGATCAATCCAATGTCAGAATCCACAGTGACAGACGCAAAGGCATTATCCACGTCTGATATTCCGACTAAAATCCTGCATGTCTGCACGGCAGGCATTACCGCCCGCGTGTTTCTGCTGCCGGTAATGCTCCGCCTGCGGGACGAAGGATATGATGTCTGGTGTGCCTGTACCGGCGATGCTGACTCGCGCAGTGTCGCCGATGCGGGCATTCCCTTTTTCCCGGTAAGTATCAGCCGGTCAATCTCTCTCCGGGATATCATCTCCGTTTTCCAGCTGTACCGTTTTATTCGAAAGCAGCGATTTACGCTTGTCCATACGCACACGGCTAAGGCCGGATTTACCGGCCGGCTCGCGGCCTGGCTGGCAGGTGTTCCGGTGCTTGTCCATACTGCTCACGGCCTGACCATGCACGAATACCTGTCGCGGCCTGTTCGCGCGTTTTATACGGTTCTCGAGCGCTGGATCGGACGGCGTACAACTAAATTTATTACCGTAACCGAAAAAATCCGCTCCGATCTGATCCGCCTGCGTGTAGCTCCTCCTGAAAATATTGTACGCATCTACAACGGCATAGATTTCACGCGTTTCTCGCCTGAAACGGTATGCGCGGAAGCCCGGAAGAACTGGGGTGTGGATGCTTCGGCTTGCATCATCGGCTCGCTCAGCCGGCTTGTCCCGGACAAAGGCCTGGAAGACCTGATAGATGCCTTTGGCATGGTCCATCAGACAAATCCTGAAGTTGCTCTTGTTATTGCCGGGGATGGAACATTGATGGAAACGCTGAATGCACGCGCGCGGGATCTGAAAATCGACACACACGTTCGCTGGCTGGGCTGGCGTGACGATGTGCCGGCAGTCTTGAAAGCTTTTGATATTTTCTGCCTGCCAACCTTGCGGGAAGGCTTCGGCTATGTCTTTCTCGAAGCCCAGGCGATGGGCGTGCCGGTAGTAGCAACAGCGATCGACCCGTTGACAGAGACAATGAGTTCAGAAGAAACCGCTCTTTTAGTGCCGCCCCACTCCCCTGCCGAACTCGCTGCAGCTTTGGTGCGATTGATAAACGATGCCGGACTGTGCCGGTCAATGGCAAAAAAAGCCGGGCATACCGTCCGTGAACGGTTTGACCAGAAAGATCAATTGAATGCCATCATCGCCCTTTACCACCGGCTGTTGGTAGGAAGAATCTGAATAGGCCTGTTTTCGGGAATCTAAGCCTGGTTCTCGTCTGTCTCTTTCTCTTGCATTCCCGAAAAACCCCCAAAAACGGGAATGTAAGCCCCGAAAAACAGCTAAAAAAGGTAGTTAAAGTTAAGGTATGCAGATGATTAACTCGGTCCGACCCCGATTTTATACCGCATGTAACAAAGGAAAACCGGCCTCACCGAGACCGGCTACAAACATAGTGTAAGGATTCGAAAGGCTACTATCTATCTGCCTGCCAGCCTTTTCTTGTATAGCGCAGTATTTGCCCTGGCTGCATAGCCGGGGATTTGCTGGTTTCCGGCCATGAAGTCCACATGTTCGTATGACTGCCTATCGCCAGCTGTCCGGATAGCGACCCATCCGGGCTTATAAGCAAAAGTTCGTCTCCCGCGGGATCGATATCAAGACCTTCCGCGTCATGTCCGAATTCAAAAACGGGGGTAAACGGAAGCGGAGGGTTGGGATTAGCGAACCAAACCGAAGCGTCCCGGCAGAACACTGCTTTTTCACCCGGAACAAGTATAAGGTTGTTGCTGATGCGGAAGCTGCCGTTAGAATCGTTATCGGAAAGGGCGAAACCCGCCAAATTATATTGGGTTTTACCGATGTTTTTGAGAGCAAACCAATCGGTTGTTGGTAACATATCTTTCTGGGATGAAGCGCAGCCGATTTCAGAGAATTTAACGGGAATGGGTGTCACCGGAGTATCAGACGTTATAACGGGAATGGCCGGCAGCTTGACAGAAATATTTGTGAGTATCGATTTTACGGTATGCGGTTCATACACTTGTTTGCGCATCAAAAAGCGGGTAAGGGCGTCACGAGTCGTTATTTCGGAATCGGTAATCCCGGTTCCGCGTTTATCAATGATTGTTCTCAATTTCAGGTACCGTTTTCCGCCGCTGGCAGCCATGTAACTGTTAAATGCGGTTCGATACCGGTTAGTCGGATTGAGCGGATTACCGTTCATATCGGTTATGGAAATAACATGGTGGCCGGGCAGGGCCTTTGTGGCAATTTCCACGTGAAGACCGAAAGGAAAAGCATAGTAAGAACTCCCCCACCATTCCGACAACGTATCAATAACGGCGCTAATATCCGCGTGAGTTAAATCCGCATAGACAATTCTGTTTTCATAGGGAATCAGGTCAAACAAATCACCCAGAGTCAGGGTCGCGTTGGAGATAACCGGTCCATAGCCGAATGCGCCATGAAAAACGACATCGGCCTGGACAGCTTCGGCGATCGCTTCACAGATAAGGGTTTGCTCGGGCGACTCGGCATAGGGGGAAGTTTCTCCGCCCAGCAGTCCCTGAATCCGGCATATTTGTTGAGAAGAGACCGCGGCGGTTATGTCAGCAGCCTGTTCAGCAATAAATGTCATTTTTTGAATCGTGTCGCCACCGGGGCCAACGGGAATAAGCCGGGCCTGTTTTTCAATCAGGGTATGGTTTTGCAAATCGAATTTCAAGTCGATTCTTCCCAGGCTGATGCCGTGATAGCCGGCCTGGGTATACAGCAGAGAACCGACCCGAACTGATTCGGCCTGGCGATGGGTATGGCCGCCGATAATAACATCGATATCAGGAAACAGTTTAATAACATTCCACAGATCTTCTTCAAACTCGGCGCTATCGGGATAATAGCCCATATGGGCCAGTAAAACAATCGCGTCGGGGTTTTGGGAGCGGATGGCGGGCATAACTCGCATCAAAGCCGTTTCGGGTGATTCAATCACCGTGTCGCCTAGCAGAACCGGGCGGGACCAATATGGTATTTTGGGGTGCGTGACACCAACGAAGGCGATCCGCATGCCATTAAGTGTCTTGATAGTATAAGGCTGCGTCATATCAAGTCTGGATGGCGCGGCGCCTACCCAATGGGCATTCGCGCTGAGCACGGTACCATAAAACCGGCGCGTGTTTTCCGCCAGCAGTTCTATACCCCAGTCAAATTCATGATTGCCGACATTCCAGATGTCAAAACCAAGAGTGTTGAGCGCTTTGACAACAATATTACCGCGTGTAATAAAACTGGGGATTGAGCCCTGATACGTGTCGCCGTTATCGACCAGGATAACGGCTTCCGCGTTCGTCTTCTGCGTTTCAATCATCGCGGCAAGCCGGACAATGCCGCCAACATCGGGTATCCCGTCATAATCAGTTACTGGCAGTATGTTGCCATGCAGGTCGGTTGTATGCAGGATAGTAACACCGACCGTGCCGGTTTGACCGGCACACACGGGAAAAACTAACAATAACAGCCATAACGATTCAATTATTTTTATATACATACAAGTCCTTTTAATATTTGATGGATAAAAAACTACCGGGAGTCATCATACGAATAGACAAGATTAGTTCCCATCCAGACTTCCATATCATAGCCGACAACCGTATTGCCATGGCTGTAACCCCGGCCGGCTTTCGTACTTTCGGTATAGATTGTAATACCGGAATAAATAGGAAAGTTGGTATAGACCGATTGCAGGTATAAAGGCATGATACTATGGGAACCGGGCTTAACCGGTTCTCCCCTGCTGGCATTAATGCCAAAGATGTCTTTATAATAAAACCGGTATTTTATCATACCCTCATACGGCCGGACGACAGGTTTTTGAATTTGAATAGAAACGTCGATTTTTCCTCTTCGTTCCTGAATCCGGTGCGTTTCGAGCAGGTTCCGGCCTTTAGAGGTATCGCCGTATACTTTCTGCGTATCGGTTGAAAGTGTTTCTTCTTCAAAGCGGGAAGTTATGTAAAAGCGCTTGTTAAAGGGAACGGGATGAGCCCAGATACCCCGTTCATTTTTGCGGGCGTCTTCTTCGATTGCCTGGTATAACGTGTAGTATTTAGATGCATTGGTATATATAATCGCGTACCCCTGCAACAGCAAATCGCGGGCTAAAGACCTGGTATGTATGTAAAACAAATCCCCTTCTTTTTCCACCCGGCCGTCTTTGTTGGTAGTGGTCTCAAACGTTACCCAGAGCAGGCGGGATGTACTCAGCAATCCCTGGACATAATCGACCGCGGTTCTGCCTTCGGTCATCAGGCGGCGATTATCAGTATCCAGCCGTTTCTGCAGTTTGTAATTAAAGGTTGTGTCGCTCGGTGATGGAGAAACAATATTATACAGGTGAACGGTATGGTCTTCGCCATTGACATTAAGTTTTAAAAGGTCGGCCCGAATGATCTGAACCAGGCGAGCTTCATTGACACTGCCATCCTTCCGCAGCTGCTTTTTGTCATAGGAACGTTTCCAGTCAAACCAATCCATATCAGTATCAATCGCATTGATCTTTTTGATAAAATCGCAGGACAGCAATGCTGTCGAGCTGAGGATCAACAGAATAATTGTCAATATTGTTTGGGATAATCGGTTCATTATAGTTTGTTTGTCTCAGGTATCACGTCAAATTTTTGCCAGAATCTGGATTAACTGGGAACGCATGGCAGTACTTATGCCGGGATTTGTCGTTACTGCCTGATACAAAGCCGCGGCGTACTCGCTGGCCAACCGGGAAAATACTGATGAGATTACGGCGTAGCGGTTGCTTGACAAGGTCTGCCGCAATGTCGACAGTGTGCCGCGCAGGTTCTGATGGGAATATTCGTGCGGTAAGTTGGCCTGGTTGATCAGGGAAAAAAACATGGTTGTCATCGTATACAGGTCGTGCGGGCACGTAAAGGGCAGTGGTTCTTCCTGCGCTAACGTGCGCCAGGTCCAGGCAAAGGCTTCGGCGGCTTCCAAATTCGGATCAATAATAGACTCGGCTAATGGAGCGAACAGGGCATCATCGTGTTCTTGCGACAGAATCACGCAGATTCGTTCGACCATGTGCAGCGGTGCGCGAGGCAGCATAAAGGAAAAATGCTCTCGCCATTTTGGATCTGCTCCCGGCAGAAAATCGAGGAATGGTTCAATGAATAAAGGTTCCCAGCCGAACCAGCAGGTGCATTCCAGGCGGTTGGTATCATCCGCGAGCCAGTCCGGCGAATAGGATGGCATGGTTGTTTGAAAATATGTCGCGGCTTGCGCCAGAGCGAGCCAGGCCACAAAAGCGATAGTACCCGGCTGCAGCATATCGGCTGCCAGACCCGCACTGAAATGTTCTAAAACAGACGGATCGACAGGGACATCTTTTTGAATCTCGCTGATATAATGAAGCATGTAGGCGGCTTTATGGTATGGAAGAGCGGCGAAATCGAATCTGCGTTTCATTTCCTCGGAAAAGTCCTGGGGAGTATCCCGTAATGTCAGAGTCGGCTGTGTGCCGGTGCCTAATTCAATGAAATGGTCTTTTACTAACAACGTTTTTGCTGTGTGCCACCATTCCTTCCATTCATCAGTGCTGATAACGTTCGGCACCAGGGTGTCTTTAAAAGCCCGGAACGTGGATGATTTTCCGCAGACTAACAAATACTGAGAGATAAGGGCAACCGGATCTTCATGGGCAAGTTCCGTCAGAAGTTCCGGCTCGAATACCAGCCTGGCCCGGAAATCAGTCAGCGGCAGTTTATCATATTGATCGAGAAAGGTGACCAGATTCGTGGCAAATTCATGGCTGCCGTCATTGACGAGTAATGTGTCTTCAACCGGATTGTACGATTCTATGCGCAGCGGATGCCGGCGTTTGCGGTGAACGGCATAATTACCTGATTGAAGCTGCATCCTCTTTTTAATTTCCGCCTTGACGGTATTCATTTCTACACCGTTCGTGATGCCTGATATACGGATAATGCCCGCCGCGGTTGGATTGGCAGCGTGAACGTTGACAAACTGGCGGACAAAGGCTTCGCGGAGTTCAGTATTGAGCGGGTATTTTTCCAGAGCTGTTTCGATGATGGTCAGAGCCGTCTGGCCCGGACGCTGTTCTTCGAATGCTTCAACCAACATCGTCATGAACACTTCGGCCCGTTCGCCTTCTTTTACCCGAATCAACCAGTCAATAACTTTAAGCAGTTCTTCGCTGGAATCCGGCAATGTTTCCAGAGCGGCCATCCAGGCTTCCTCAAGCGCGTTGAAATCTCTTTCATACGCTATTGACAGCAGATTGTGTTTTTTCACTGGTCTAATTGCTCCGGTTGGTTAACGGTTCCGTTATTGATGGTATTGGTATCGCCGATGGCTTGTATGCACAGGGCTTGGCCCTGCAGTGCGTTGGTGTTTGACTGTTCATATTCAAGCACCCTGGTATAGAGCTGCAGAGCGCGTGGATACTGTTTCCGTTTCAGTGAATCATCCGCGTTCACCGTGTAAATAAGCACGATAGTGTCATTAAGCATATTTTTCATTTCCGGCAGACGCGGATTCAGACTGAGCGCGTATTTGAAAAGGTTTATTGCGCCCTGCTGGTCGCCGGTGTTAAATTTACACACTCCCAGATTATAGGCCACTTCAACAATATTGGAATTCAGCACGAAGCTTTTTTCAAGATATGGCAAGGCTTCTTCGTACCGTTCATTATCCATTAATTGCTTGCCGAAATTCACATTTGCCCGCCAGCTTTGGGGAGATTTGCCGACTGCGTCTCCCCACAGGCTCATGCCTGAATGCCAGACTTGATTGCGGCAGCAGGTAAGAAAACAGAAGCAGACTATCAGAAAAGCCGTAAGACTCAACGCTATCCGGCCTAATGTGTTTCTGATCCTGGCCGGCTGTTCCACTATCTCCAAACTCAACGGAATACACAACGCGAAAAGCAACCCGAGCATCGGTCCATACAGGCGGTGCTCATACATGCCATTCGGCAATAATGTTGACGAGGGCGCGAGAAACAGGTAAAACCAGGCTATGCCGAACAATATAACCGGCCTGCGTTTCAGAGTAAGAATGCCTGCGGCGATCAGCAGCAGCTGTACGGCAGCCGCGAAGAGCACCCGGATATCCAGGAATGAACTGCTCGGGGCAATATAATACTCTACATGCTGTCCGAACGGTACCAGGCATAATCTGATGTACATCAGCAATACTCTTACTTGAGTCGGATAATACTGATCCGGCGGCAGAGCGTCGTCCCATAAACGGGCAAACGGCCCGAATGACAGAGTCAGGGGATTGAATCGCAATGCATGGCACCAGTATAGAATACCGGCGGCAGCGATCACGCCACAGAGAGCGGTTATACCGACCGCGGCAATCTGGTGTTTGCGGGAGCGGATAACAAACAGAACATAGTACAACCCGGCGATCAGCGGTGCAACAACGATAAACTCTTTGGTAAAAAATCCGAGCACAAAAGAAACTACAGCAATAATTCCCCAGGTGATTCTGTTCGAGAAGGTTCTGCTGACTCCGGCGTTGATCAGGCCTAAAACCGTCAGAAGTACGAAGCTGGTTCCTAATAGTTCCATGCGTTGGACTATATACGTAACCGCTTGTGTCTGGATGGGATGAACAGCAAACAGGGCCGATATTACTAGTGCCGTAATTAATTCGTAATCGTTTATGCAGGGGTTGCTGATGCGTTTTGATGACGCCTTAAACAACTGTAACGAAAGAAAAAATACCAGTACTATGTTTACACAGTGAATCAGCAGGTTGACCAGATGCCATCCCCATATGTTGTACCCGCACAACGTATGGTTTGCCCAAAACGTGCAGAATCCGACAAATCGCAATGGATAGAACGCGTATAATGATGTGAATGACGCGTTGGTATAATCGTAATTAACTATGCATCGAAAATCGTCAAAATACCACCCGCAGGAAAAACTGTTGCTGTATACTATCAAGGATAGCACGATGCTCAGTAACGGAAGACTATACACTAATGCTGTTCGCGTGTTACGCATCATTTGATCTCGTTTTCCGGTTTTTTCCGGCCGATAATATATATCTGCGCCGCGTGGTTTGAGTATACCGGCACATACGGTATTTTGGCTTCATCAAGTTGGGCCTTAACGTCCGGACTGATAAAGTAATGGGCCCGTTTGCCCGGATCGCGCAGTTCACTACTGACGATAAGCTCCCGTTTGCCGATAAACGGATCGGTATAGCGATAATAATTCATGATCTGTTCCCAGGTATATTCATCATCGGCAAGTAATACAGAGGATTTTGTCATAGCCAGGAAAACGTCATCCAGTTCATACCCGCTGTTGGTGCGCAGCCGTTCCGCGGCGCGGGATGCCGCAGGCACGCCGGTTATCAGCATTACCGAACCTATGAATAGTATACCGTAAATTATTTTCCGGCGCCAGAACCAGTCCAGCACAAATCCGGCCCAGAACCCGGCTAAAAGATAGAGCGGCCAGAATTGACCCGCGGGCCAGGTCATAAACTGATGAATGACTGCCATAAAAGCGGTCATTGCAAAAACCAGAGTCAATACAGCCGTTTTTCTGGAACGCTGCCATGCTAAAAGAAATCCCGGGAATGCAAGCACAAACGCCGCTATGGGCAATTGCTGAAATAGCATACGGCCCACACCGGACAGCCGGACCGTCAGTATCGCTTGCGGACCGACAACAAAGTAATTCGGCCAGAACTGCGCGTTGAACATCGTTTTTATCAGACGGATTGCCGAAACGTTATGCCCCACATATTCAGTCAGTGGAGCCGGAGCATAGGATCGAATTAAAACAAAAACATACACGCCGAAACCGAGTGTCAGTCCGCAATACAGGGCTATCCAGAACACTGCGGTCCGTACAATCGCGGGATGTAAGATAATGAGGAGCGTTATGACCGGAACCAGAAACCAGATACTGACCGGATCGTGGCCGGCAGCAACGCAGAGCATAATTATGCCGGTGAAAAGGTGGGATTCTGAACCGGAATCAAACCAGGTTAGCAGGCAATACAGCATCACAGCCATCAGAAAAAAACTCAAAATGCCCGGACCGGCCTGGGTGGCATACGTCCAGAAAACAGGTGTTACCATCAGCATCAGCACAGAGCAGAGACCGGCGGCCGCGGATATTCCGGCTTTACGCATGGCATGGTGTAATACAACAAGTGTACCGGCAGCTATAATGACCGAGAGAAAATTTACGCCGGTGGCCGGTTCAAGCCAGGCGCCGGTCTTGAGCCACAGAGCGGTCAGCATGACATACAGCGGATACCCGGGTGTGTGAGGAATACCGAGAACGAGGCCGGCATACTGGAACTTGGCTGTGTCTCCAGGCATAACCCGGCCGCCCGGACCAATATACAATGTAAGCGAATACAGTAGTATTGCCGCGAGCACGATCAATACATCAAACGTGATAAGCATTCCCTGCCCGGGGCGATACGATGAATTATTGTTATGTCCCGTAATGTTTCCGTACATATAAGAATAACCGGATTATATTTTGATATTATATGAATTATTATCATAAAGAGCAAC
>CAZCLS010000029.1:3664-16080 GCA_964499565.1 uncultured bacterium | reverse complement strand
AACTGCACATCATTCCCGACTGCGGTCATATTCCGCAGGAAGAATACCCGGATGAGACCGCACGACTGATTATCGATTTTCTCAATCGTCACAAATAATACCCCACGTCTCCCGCAACACTGCGGCAGAGCCGGATCATAATCGTTCTCGTTCTCGTTCTCGTTCTCGTCCTCGTTCTCGTCCTCGTTCTCGTCCT
Source organism: uncultured bacterium (assembly GCA_964499565.1). Classification (GTDB taxonomy): domain Bacteria; phylum Auribacterota; class UBA3054; order UBA3054; family CAZCLS01; genus CAZCLS01. The sequence continues at coordinate 15,884 of CAZCLS010000029.1, read as the reverse complement.
CGCTACCCACCACAAAATCGCAAGCTGGAGATAGAGGTACAATTTTATTCCCCTCTTTTATCCTATCGCGGATTTTGGGCCTGTTGCGCGTTTGACTTCATATGGTGAATCCTGATATACTTATCGCTATCTATAATCCTGATCAGGAGCCGTTATGAAAGCTGCTGTATTTGAACAGTTTGGTAAGCCTCTAACCATTTCAACCGTTCCCGACCCCGTTCCGGATGAGTCCGGGATTGTAATCGAAGTTAAGGCAACCGGCATCTGCCGCAGCGACTGGCACGGCTGGATGGGGCATGATCCCGATATCTCCCTCCCCCATGTGCCCGGCCATGAATTAGCCGGCATTGTTGCCGCAGTTGGTCCCGGCGTTACACGCTGGAAACCGGGCAACCGTGTCACGCTCCCCTTTGTCTGCGGCTGTGGCAAATGCCCGCAATGCCTGTCCGGTAACCACCAGGTCTGCGACCATCAGTTCCAACCCGGCTTTACCCATTGGGGGTCCTTCGCCGAATATGTCGCTATTCAACGCGCCGATATTAATTGCGTTCATCTACCGGACAATATTGATTTTGTTACTGCCGCCAGTCTCGGCTGCCGTTTCGCTACTTCCTTTCGGGCTCTCATCGACCAGGCCCGGGTGCGCGGCGGTGAATGGGTTGCCGTTCATGGCTGCGGCGGTGTCGGGTTGTCGGCAATCATGATCGCCCGCGCTCTGGGTGCCCAGGTAATCGGAATAGATATCAATCATGCCGCACTTGAGCTTGCCGATGCCGTCGGTGCAACCTTTAGCATTGACGCAACTGATGAAGATGATATCGTCGAAACTATTAGAAATCTGACCGATGGCGGCGCGCATGTTTCGATCGATGCTCTCGGTAGTCCGCAAACCTGTTTTAATTCAATCGCCTGTCTGCGCCCGCGCGGACGCCATGTCCAGGTCGGTCTGCTGCTGGCCGACCAGAGTCGGCCGCCGATTCCCATGGACCGCGTTGTAGCTAAAGAACTGGAACTGTACGGCAGCCACGGTATGCAGGCGCACCGCTATCCGGAACTCCTGCATATGATTCTCTCCGGCCGGCTCAATCCCGATATGCTGGTGCAGAAAACCGTATCTCTGGCCGACGGTATTCGCGAATTGCAAACCATGGGCGATTTCCATATTCATGGCGTAACCGTCATTAATTCATTCTAACCCGGTACCGTATGTGCTTCTTCTCCAAAAAACCGCTTGTTCTGTGGTGCTGCCTGCTTGTGTCTGCCGCGAGTTCGTTTCTTTTCGCTGATTCTTCCCCTCTCTCCCGCGGTCCGTACCTACAGCTCGGTAATACAAACGAAATGACCATCATGTTGTGTACCCTGTCGAATAGTGCCTGCACGATTGAATACGGCATGTCTACTAATTATTCCCATACGCTGATTAGCGGCAATCAATCTCTGCATCGTGTCGTTCTATCCAACCTGCTCCAGAATTCCCGATATTACTATCGTGTCTCGTGCGGCGCGGCGATGCAGGCCGGTTCCTTCCGCACCTATCCCGCCGGCAGTGAACCGGTTGTCTTCGCGGCGGTTGGCGATACCCGCAACAATTTTTCCAATGATGCTTACTATATCCGGGAACGCAATCGGTCCCTGGCCGAATGGCAGGCGCTCTATCAGCCGTACTTTCTGCTTAACAACGGCGATCTGGTTTTCGCGGCAGACCCGTTAACCAACATCGCCTGGCAGGAAACATTTGATGATTTCTCGCCGCTGCTGCGCCAGTCTCCCCTCTACATCGCTACCGGCAATCATGAACTGAATCTGTATACCGGTGAAATCTGTCCGGGCTATTTCGATTATTTCTCGTTCCCGACAAATGGTCCGACTCCGGAGCGAATTTATTCCTTCGATTGCGGTCAAATCCATGTCGTTGTAGGCGAAGTTCACAATGCCGTAACCGTAAGCAATGAAAGTTACTATTGTCCCGGTTCCCCGCAATTCACGTGGATCACCAACGATCTTGCCCGTACAAGCAAACCCTGGAAAATTGTCATGACGCATTGCCCTGTCTACTCATCCGGTGAAACCTACGGCACCTGGGGATACAAAAACCAGCAGAGTACAAACCTGGTCAAATACTATGTTCCCGAATTTAAAAAGTACGATGTTAACCTTCATATAGCAGGACACGAACATCTCTATGAACGCTGTCAGCAGGCCGATACAACCTACCTGACTGTATCCACCTGGGACGACAGTTATGCTTATCGTTTCACAAACTTTCCCTATTCTATCTCTTCTTCTCCGTTCGGCGGCGCGGTGTTTGCCGTGACAAATGAATTAATGTATGTAACGACCGCCGTGGCCGGTTCAAATGAGATCAACTTCGTCGATTACTTTGTGATTACCAACCAGGTTATCCCGGAACCGGGAATAGCGCTGACGGCGTTGGGTGTCGTATGCATCTATGCAATCATGCGGCGCCGCAGCGTGCCTGTGTTCTAAATCGTTTCGGGAACATACATGTGGAAAGCCGGTTGCAGTGCTTTATATTATCGTTTGAAAATAGTATACTATCTCAACAGGTTGTGTAAGGGAGTAGTGGGGCCTTGTTTGGCACGATTCATGCTTCGTGTAATGGATCAGTGAAACACGTAACCGGTCCGCTTCACATGACTCTCTTACCATACAACGTGTGTCCCGTATGAAGGTTAAACCACTTTATGCTTTTCATAAGCAGCATGGTCGGATCAAATCAATTGCCGGCATTGCAGCTGTTATTGCACTGGTATTTCTGTTCATTATCTGGCTTCCTCCCTCTATCTATCCCAACTCTGTTGAACGTCTTGTTCGCCGTGCCGGTCTGTCTATTGCCGAAAAAACAGCTGTGTTCCTGGCCAATTCATCTGAATGGTATCTGGATATCGCCAATCTGTTCAGTGTTGCATTTCCTCCAGTGTTCAGTAATACCGTGGCTATGTTCCACAAGATTGAAGATACGCAGGTGACTGGTATTACATCCAAACAAGCATCGGTATACGGCGAAAAGTATCACGTCTACCTTATGCGCATGGCCCCGAACCTTTATTATTCCCTGGCCGAAATCGGCGGGCACTATTGGTTGACTAATTATACCCCGCCGTTTTCCAGCCTGGAGTCCGATCCACTCCTTTCTGTCGCTACCCGGACCGAGGTTGCCCTCAACAGCAATTGCTTTATCGTCAGCTGCTGGCGCGGTACGGTTACCAAATGTGCTAACGGTTCGCTCCTGCTCATGATGCCCCGAAACTCATACCTGATTTTCCGCTATTCGTTACCGCCCTGGTTCCTGCCGCGTTCTTTCACTGCATTGCCCGGTCTTGCCTACGTCCGCTGGACCAGCAGTGACAGGTCTCGTTATGTTTTGAATACGTTTCCCTTCTGGCATCAAACTAACGCCGCAGGTGTTGTCGTTGCTTCCAGGGGCGCGTACCGTGTTACCCCTTCTTCCCGGGAACGCGAAGAACAGCGCGGCAGTAGAAACTTATATTACGTGGTTATTATTGTCGTCATTTTCACCGGAATAAGCATCCGCAGCGTGATCGTGTGGGTTCGCAATGAACGCGAATATATGATGCACCAGCGGTTGATTGCCGTTGGCGAACTGGCGGCCGGTGTCGCGCATGAAGTCCGTAATCCTCTCAATGCCGTCTCATTAACCATTCAACAGCTCCTGAGCGACACAAAACTCGCCGAACAATTTCCCCAGTATCCTACTATGCTCGCAATGTCCTGTGATGAAATCAACCGGGCTAATAATACCTTGACTGATTTTCTCCAGTATGCTCGCCCTCCCAAGCTCGAATACCGCAAAAGCAGCATTAATTCCCTGTGTGAAAATGTTGTGTATATCATGCAGGCAATCGCCGATATTCAGAAAATCAGTATTGTCCGCGTTTTCGATGATCTGCCTGAAATCGCCATTGATCACGAATTGGTTCACCAGGCCTTGATCAATGTGTCGTTGAACGCTATTCAGGCCATGCCCGCTGGAGGCGTTATCCAGTATAAAACACATCTCCGCCGCTATACCATTGAAATCGAAATAACCGATACCGGTTGCGGCATATCTCCCCGGGACCGCGATAAAATCTTTGATTTTTATTATACGACCAAGCATAAGGGATTGGGCCTCGGCCTGCCTTTTGTCTATCGCGTGGTTTCCCTGCACGGCGGCCGTGTCAGCATTATGGATAACGAACCGCACGGCACCCGTATTATTCTGATCTTTCCCCTCAAATATAAATTGTTCAGCCCGAATACCCATGGATAAACCCCTGTATATTTTACTGGTTGATGACGAACGTCCGCAATTGTCGATTCTTAAACTGTGTTTCGAAAATCGCGGTTACAGGGTGCTGACAGCTGAATCAGGGTTCGAAGCGCTTAACCTGTATGACACATATAAGCCACCGGTCGTCATCGCCGATGTCCGCATGCCCGGGATGGATGGTCTGGAGTTGTTGCGGCGGCTTAAAGAGCAGGATGAAATAACCGAAGTTATTATGATTACCGCCTATGGCGACCTGGATGTGGCAGTCAAAGCCTTGAAACAGGGCGCGGCTGATTTTATCCTTAAACCGCTAAACCTTGAAAACCTGGTTCAGGTCGTCAATAATGCCGTCGCGCGCAGTAAAATCCTTTCCGTTTCAATCCCGCGTTCTCCGGATGATCAAGCTGACAGCGCCTGGCAGACAATTCTTACCAATAATACCGAGATGCGTAAATTGATCCAGCGTGCCAGCCTGGCCGCGCAATCTGACGCGTCAATCCTGATCCGCGGGGAAAGCGGCACGGGTAAAGAACTCTTCGCCCACGCTATTCAACAGTCCAGTCCCCGGGCCCGTCATCCGTTTGTCGTGGTTAATTGCGCTGCGCTTAACGAAAATCTCCTTGAAAGTGAATTGTTCGGCCATTGCAAAGGCGCCTTTACCGGTGCGCTGCAAGACCGTACCGGCCGATTCCAGGAAGCCGACAGCGGCACGATATTTCTGGATGAAATCGGTGATATTCCCCTCGGTACCCAGGTGAAATTATTGCGCGTGCTCCAGAACGGCGAGCTCCAGCGCGTGGGCGAAAATAAAACGCTTCAGGTTAATGTCCGCTTGATCGCCGCCACAAACCAGAACCTGGAGCGTATGCTGGCTGCCCGCAGCTTCCGGGAAGATTTGTATTACCGCCTGAATGTCATCAGCCTCCGAATTCCCCCGCTGCGTGAGCGCACCGATGATATTTTATTCCTCGCCGACCATTTCCTTGCCTTGTTTGCCATCGTTATGAAGCGGCCGAACCCTTCCCTCTCGTCCAAGGCTGCCAGTATCCTGCTGCGGTACTCGTTCCCGGGAAATATCCGCGAACTTGAAAATATCATCCAGCGCGCTTTGGTCATGACCAGCAGCCCCCTGATCCAAAGTCTCGATATTAAGGACGAATACTTGCCGGAACTCGAACTCGTTTCTGAAGTCCGTCAGCACGAAACCACACAGCTTAACCTGACTACTCTGCTTGAATCTGTGGAACGGCATGCTATTGAAAACGCCCTGAAACAGACTCATAATAACCTGGACGCCGCCGCGGCACTTCTCGGTATTTCAAAACGGCAGCTGAGGTACCGCAAAAGAAAACTGGATATCACCTGATGCCATATCAATTTTCTTCTTTTCTACTCGGCCTTTGCCAAATTTTGTCACGGTAATGATAATAATTGTTATGCTGAACCCAAATTCTCCCCGATTTTATTCAAATTCCATACCGATATCTCCTTTGCGGGCATTGGCACGACGTTTGCTCGGCATTTATAAATCTGTAGTTGCCAAGATTGTCAGTAAACTGCCTCGCGGAGTGTCATGATAACAGGATTCGTTCACAGGAGTTGCTACATGAAGATCACATATTTCATTATATCTGTATTGTTGCTGGCAAATCAGGTTGTCCGGGCGGAACTGTTTGAAATTAAACTCGAAGATGTATATGGCATGTATATGTTTTCGGAATTTAAACAATTCCATATTGACCTGGGAACAGACCTTAGCGAGGTACATGAAGCTCGGTTTACCTGTGACGGTATGATAACAACCGCTTCCCGGGCCGGTGTTTTTTATGCGTATCTTGGAGAAAATCGTCCTGGTAAACTCCCGGGACTCATTGTCCTGGATGGGTACCGCCAGGCTATCGGTACCGTTGTCTCAAATAATAGTCCGGTGCCGTTTGAATGTGACGTGCCATTTAACCCGTTTCTTCCCGGCAAAGAAACATGGGACTTCCTGCTTGACGGCAAAGCTGACGGACGGGTACACTTGTTTGTAAATGGTGGCTATTTCCCCGAACCCGGATTTCAGTATCCTATAACAGGCTCTGTTCATTCCGCCAGCATCGTGATTACCGCAACCCCGCTCCCGGAAACGGGTTTTGCGGGAATTACAGGATTTATTCTGCTGATCGTTTGTTACATCAAAAAATGGAGATAATGTAATGAAGACAAAATATTCTCGTCTGCTCTGTATGGCAAGTGTATTACTGTGGTTCGGTCCCATGGCATTTGCCGCTACTGAACAGTGGTCGGTTAACTTGAAATCTACTCGTGTGTGCGAAAGCCTGACCGATGGAAAAGGCGGCATCGCTCTTATCACTCTGCCGGTCGGCGGATCATATCTTCCGCGTTTTCAGGTTATGTGGATAAACGCCAAAGGCGAAATTCTCTATGAGAAAATTTATTCTGTCGCAAATGAAATGTATATGCCCGGGATTCTTGCCGTAACTAAAAATTCTCTGGTGTATTTTTTCTACTACGATGGAAAATACAGTATTGTTCAGGTTGATGACAAGGGAAATACCCAGACCGTTTCCGATCCGGATTACAGCATATACGGCTTTAAGAATCAGATAGAATCTGGTGGCCAGCTGTCTGATAAACGTGGGTTCTTCGCCTTTAAACAGCCTACAACTGCCGTTGCACTCCTGCTATCGCGGTATACATATAAGTGACCGTTTTCCCCGGAATTCTTTTATAACACCTGCTGTAATCATCCGGATTTGATAGTGCTCTGTCTTTTTTAAACCGAATGTGCCCCAGGAACCTGTTACAGGAATATGAATGCTATGAATACTTGTAGTTTTTCTCCTTTCATTCTCTATCTTTTGCTGCTGCCGGCCCTGGCTATGTATGCAGACACGTTTGAAACAGAGCAAAGCCAGGTACCCCTGGATACTTATATGACAGCCTTGAATAATCTCAGGGAAACGTGGGTTCGAGCGGCTGGTTTTTTGGATGAGAAATATTACGCTGAAGCGACCGAAACCATGAAGTATACACCCCCGCCAATTCTAAAGAGATATCACCGGCATCACAGCGATGCCAGTAAGCACATGAACGGTGTCATAAAGCATCTGAAACTCTATGACTTATGGATCCCAACCACCGAAACGTATTCCCTGCTTGGTGCTCCCGATTTGGCTGCGCGCTACTTCAGGAAATTGGAGCAGGCCGACAAATTGTATCATGAAAACCATTGGGAACTGTATATCGAAGCTCTTGTTGCATCAGGTAACCTGCCTGAAGCGCTGCGCGTTTTCAATCGGTTGCAGCCAAACACCATTGCAAATCAGGATAGCCGTTACACAACTATCGTTCAATTGAGTGCCTTCAAAACAGTGGCACTTGTGGACCTTGTCGAGAAGTACTATCTTCCAAACAGTTCCGTTGGAACGTTACGCAACTTCGGTGTAACAATCGCCTGCCGCGTTTGGGCATCCGCACTCCCGCAGAAGACAAAAGTTTCCCTGCTGGTCAGGCTCTTTAATGAGATGCTTGACCGAACCGGACAATTGATCGCAATGCGCGACCTTCTCCAGCTTCCGGATGCGACGAATGATGCCGCAACTGCGGACCTTGCATTCGATACCGCTGAAGAGCTGTATCGTGATGGCTTCCCGGCTGATGCTCTCCGGTTATGGAACGATTTCATTGAATGGTTCCCGTCTCACGAAAACTGGGGAAAAGCCGTCTTCAACAGCGGTATCGCTTTGGGTGACATTAATCAACCACAGAAAGCTATCACGATGTTTTCGCGCTTGTTCAACAGTCCTGTCAATGATCGTGAACCCGGCGTCAGTATCATGGAAATCTTTAGAAATTACCGGCATCGCGCCTGCCTGGAAATTGCGACGTGTTACGAAAACATGCTTGATTTCACCCAGGCGCTTACCTATGTCATTCTTTCCAGGGACACCTATCCATTTCAAAGCTTTTGCGGCACGTGTGATGATGAAGAAGAGCTTTGCCTGAAGCAGCGCATCGCTTTGTTGACCGAACTCGCCAAACGCACCGGGCGTGATACAAATGTTGTCGCTCAAACTGCTGTGTCTATGCTTGTTCCAAGCGGTTCCTATGCTCAGCGAATCTTGGAAAAGCTTGGCGCGCCTGCTGTTCCTTATTTGATCGCGGCCCTCTCTGATACCAACGCGAACTGCCGCCTTGCCGCGGCTGAAACACTGGGCAAATTAGGCCCGTGCGCGATCGCCGCAGCTCATGTCCTTGTCCGTATGTTGAAGGACCCGGTTGACTCCGTAAAATTTAAGGCGGCTTCGGCACTGGGTCGCCTGGGTGTCAATGATGCATTTGTCGTTCGCGCTCTCATCGAAGGATTGAACGATACCGTTATCCGTTCCGCATGTAAATCAATACTTGCCATACTTCCCCCGAATCCCGAGAATAGTTATCTTGTGGGTTCGATGCTTGCGGATGTTGATGAAAAGAGTCGTATTGTTCTGTTTAAAATACTGGGCCGGCTCGGTCCGCAAGCCGGGGCGGCTGTTCCGTTCCTGATTGATGAATATCGCGCGTTACCCACAAATATACCTCGTGGGGATGTTACTGCTCTGTATACCCTCTCTGAAACCCTGATTCAAATAGGTGCTCCCACCGTGCCTGCTCTTGCGGAGCTCCTGATCAGCTCGGGCGACTCGGTTCAGTACCGGATTATTGACATCCTGAACAGAATCGGGCCAGACGCCAAAGCTGCTGTCCCCGCTTTGATTACAATCGCGGCTAATCCTTCATACAGTACTTCATACAAAGCCAGCTTTACATTACAAAAGATTGGTGGGGCCGTAGATCATCTTCCCTGTTTGATTCAAGCTGTCAATAATGAGGCTACTCCCACCCGGACTCGTTCCCTCCTTATTTCATTAATCGGCAGTATCGGTCCGGAGGCTAATGAGGCAATACCTGTTCTCGTTGATTTAACCGCGAATACTAATACGTTCGTTCGTCAATCTGCTATTCTGGCTCTCGGGCACCTCGGCAGCAACGCGGTGCCCCGCCTTGTGGAACTTCTTAACCATCCCGATCCGGCTATCCAGGCCTGTGCGGCTCGGAGCATCGTTCCACTGGGCCCCGCCGCCCTTCCGGCCCTCCCAAACCTTATACAAAATCTGCAGTATCAGAACCGGAGTCTCCTTGCCAGCACAGTTGATGCGCTGGGTTCTATCGGCCCTGAAGCCCGCGACGCACTGCCGTTCCTTAAACAATCATTGGAAAAACCATGCACTGATTCAGAATATATTAATGTGCTCATGACTGTATGGCGTATCTCAGGCAATACGGAGGAAACTGTCCGGGAGCTTATCCGGATTGTTGAAAATGATACTGTTGCAAATCGTGTTTCAGCAATCGAAGCACTCGGCTCAATGGGCCCCGCGGCAAAAAAAGCCGTCTACACCTTGCGCGGTTTTCTGGCGTGTGATAAACAATATATCCGTGAAGCCGCAAATAAAGCTTTAGAGAAAATCAACAACCGTCCTTCCGAGTGAAAAACGGCTTGGTAATCGAGTTGTTGGGTACGTTGACACTAATCGCATCAATTACTGATTATTCTATGCTTGGGATTTCTTAATTATTCACATCGAAAATCTACATTGCCGCACCCGCAAATACACTTTTTTTACAGTCCTCCTGCCAGATAGTACGTATTGCCATAACCTGTCAATAGTAGTATAATTGTCGCTGATATACGCGTAATTAAACCAGTATGCTTCCGGAGAATTATCATGAAAAGTGTGCTTCCCGTCTTGCTCTGCCTCTTCCTGTGGGCTCTCTCTCTGCAGACGTTTGCTGCCGGTCCTTTTTCCGTTAAAAACAAAAAAACCAGCGCTATTGTTAAAGTAAAAGATACAGGCGCACTCTTGCTGCCCGGCACTCAACCCCCTTCATCGAATTTGTATATCATGCTGTTCAACCCTTCCTCCGGCGCTCTTCTTGATGGGCCGCATAGTATGACGGCAAAAGTCAAGCGTAAAACCGGCGAAGTCAAAATGTGGTATCACAAAGAAAAGAACCATAGTATCATCAAGTATAAACCTTCCAGACGCACATTGCTTTACAAAGTCTGGCAGACGCTTCCAGATACTGTGCTGCTAGATGCGCTAACACAGGATATGGTATGCGTTCCTTCCGGCACCTTTGTAATGGGAAACAGCAAGGATGTCAGCGAAGGTAACCCGGACGAACAGCCGGTGCATACAGTGAAAATTGATTCGTTTTTTATGGACAGCTGTGAAGTTTCAAACGGAGACATGCGGGATGTACTGCAATGGGCGTATGATAACGGTAAAGTCATTGCCGACAACACCACAGTAAGAAATGTCGAAGGAGATCAGCAGGAACTGCTTGACCTTGACGGTCCAGAATGTCAGATCAATTTTTCATTTGGGAAATTTTCTGTTGTAAGCGGAAAAACTAATTATCCCTGCGTTGAAGTAACCTGGTACGGCGCATGCGCTTTCTGCAATTTGAGAAGTGAACGCGAAGGTAAAACACCGTGTTACAATTTTTCTTCCTGGAGCTGTGACTGGACTGCTAACGGCTATCGTCTGCCAACTGAAGCCGAATGGGAAAAAGCTGTGCGGGGCGGGCATGAAAGCAACCGGTTTGCCTGGGCTTCCATTCAAATTATCTCACATACCTATGCTAATTATATGAGCACTGGCAGTCTATCGTATGACGCAAGTGGTAATGCTGGATACCATCCAGTCTACAACACCGGCACTACACCATATACTAACCCCGGTGGCGCTTTTGAGGCCAATGGATACGGCCTGCATGATATGCCTGGAAACGTGTGGGAGTGGTGCTGGGACCGTTATTCCGCTACCTACTATGCCGGCAGCCCCATACACAATCCCAGAGGACCTGTTCTCGGCACAACGCGCATCCTGCGCGGCGGCAGTTGGAAAGAATACCCAGGCTACTGCCGGGCAGCCGATCGCGGCGATCACGTGCCAACCGGCAGTTTCAACCACTTCGGCTTCCGCTGCGTGAAACAGTAACGGGGATCAGTACTTTTCGTCAGATGTATCCGACCCTTCCTACCACGCCGGGTTCAACTCATACACTGTCAGTGATATAATCTTTACCTCTCCCCCAACCGCCGCAAACCCAAGCGCCGTCTCCTCAGGCTGCGACAGAAAACATGACGTCATAACAACTTTCCCGTCCTGGGCATACACTTCTATGCTTGTACGGTCCACCAGAATCTGAAGTGTAATCTTTCCGTCTACCGGTTCTATAGGCGCCGTCGCGTCCAGACAGCTGAGCGTTTCTTCCTTCGCAGAATACCGGACCGTTTCGCCTCTGATGGTGAAGCTGAACTCTGTTGATTTTCCCAGTTCTATCTCCGCCCGAATATCAAACAGGTCTCCATTAATACTCGCCAGAGGATTGTCTCCCGGTTTCACAATCAGGTTTGTCCATGAGTGTTCTTTATCATGCAGTGTTTCAATTTCCTTAACCGGTTGCCGGCACAACCGCACCCCTTCCGGAACCGAGCGCAGCGTCATTTCACAGGGAAAGCTCATCTGCTGGTTGAACGGCATTCCGGGATAGTTTCCACCGTTCATCCAGGCAACCTGTATCCGGCGCCCATCTTTTTCAGGTATATCACTCCAGGTTTGCACCGCGTAATAGTTTTTGCCCCAATCGGCTCGCTGCGCTTCGGGTGAATCGGGCGTGAATTTCCTGCCGTCAAAGCTTCCTGTCAGGTAGTTCCCGTTCGCCGCTGTCCAAACCCATTGTATATTATTCGTATCACCATCCACCGCCATCGGAAAAAAGTCCGGACATTCCCCGCACCCGGGCACTTCTATATCATGCAGGTGCGTCCATTTCTTCAGATCTGGCGATGACAGGAACGCAAATGTATTC
>CAZCLS010000029.1:0-3564 GCA_964499565.1 uncultured bacterium | reverse complement strand
AGGATAAATCGCGTGATCCAGCTGCTGCCAGTGCACTAAATCCCTGCTGACAGCATGCCCCCAGGTCATATTGCCCCAGTCGATGCCTTCAGGATTATGCTGGAAAAAGAGGTGATATGTGCCTTTATAATACACCAATCCATTGGGATCATTCAACCAGTTCTTTTTCGCCGTGAAATGAAATTGCGGACGATAGGTTTCATGGTATTCTGTCTGTGTCATGGCTCGCTTTCCTTTTTGTTGTTTAAAGGTTTCGTATTTTTGTTGCGTCCCTGTCTCTCACTGCTCAAGTATCGCCGAAAGTTTTCCCTTCAATTCGATCAATTCCTGCTCCTGCTCATTGCTGAAATGTCCTAAGCGCTGAGCATAGACATCCATCCAGACTACCAGGCGGGTAATGCTGTCTGTATCCAGTTTGAGTTTCGCGTGCTGCTCACCTGCGCGCAACACCTCCAGAAGTTTGCTTGTGCACGCTACGCCTTCTCCCGGTATCGACTTCGCACGCTCATACGCCAGCGACCGCAGATTGTTACCGCCATATGCCAGAAGGGAGTCATACCCTTTTCCTGCCGTCAGGTCCAGCGCCGCCGCTTTTGGATCGCTGCCGCCAAGTGCATGACACGATATACAGTTTTTGTCCAGCATCGGCTGCACTAACGTGTCGAACCGCAACGGCCATGAACCGTCAGGGCCCGGCTCAATTCGTGAAGGGTGCCGCAGCGTTGCCAAAGGTCGAGCGCTTCCGTTTCGCGGCGTCATCTGCCGCGATTCATGACACCCCACACATGATAGTGTCTGCCCCGGCCAGACATACGTCAGTGTTCTCATCGTCTGAACCGCCAGGCCTTTTTCATCCAGAGCCTGGAAAAATACCGGTACGCCCGCCGGACAGTAAAAATATGCCGAACCGTCTTCTTCGACCGGAACGGTTCCAATCACAAATTTGCCCGGGTCTTCCGCTGATACTCCCAGGTTCGGACTGTTCATGAATGGCTGTACCTTGGGCGGGACACCCACAATCCGTAACCGCTTGACCGTGCCGCGCTCAATCCCAGTCAGTCCCTGGTATACGTCCTGAACGACAAACGCGTTTTCCTGCTTGTCATTTTCTGACGGGATGTCGGGACTCGCTAACGGCTCTGGCCGTGGACGGACCGGGATCGGACAACTGCTGGCCAAGGACGGATCGCGATACACTACTGTCAAATTGCCGAATGTATCATAGAGATAGATGCCGGTAGCATTGCCCGGATTGCGTTCAATGTCTTCAATCCTGCCATGCGGCGGCAGCTTCCGGTCGCTCCATGCTACTAAATACTGCTGCTCTGATAACGGCCAGGGATTGGCATAGTACATCTCCGCCCAGGCCTCCGTCTCCGGGAATGGTACTTCCGGAGTGATCCTCTCGATCGGGTTGTCTCCTTCCGTGCCCAGTCGCCGGTCGAACAGCACCAATGACCCGCCTGTGAACGCATGGTGCGCACTGGCTGTAAAAACGAGTTTGGGAGACCCCGGTATCGCCCGTGCTTCCATGGTTACCTGCGGTCGATGCGTGAAATTGCCGTATTCCAATATCCCGTTCCGCCCGTCCTGGTTGCATGACCATAAACTGAAAAAATCCCCGTTGGGCCGGTCGATGTAGTCCCAGCGCGTAAACAGTATCCGCCCGTCCGGTGTTACTGACGGCCCCCACTCGAAATTCTCGAACGCCGATAACGGTATGATGTTTCTGCCATCGGTATCCATCCGGTGCAGCGTGAAAACCGGCACCGGCCGGTAATTGTCTCCACCGCAGCGCACATAACTGTCCGGCAGCGTGTTCGCCATGGTTGCCATCGCTGATTCCCGCCCGCATTGTACCGCCGTTCCCTTGCGTGTCGAAACAAATACAAACTTTCCGCCTGGCAGGTAGCGCGCGTCGATATCGTCATATTTCCCGCGCGTTAATTGCCGGACACCTGTGCCGTCAATATTCATTTCATACACATGATAAAACGCGTCTTCCGGCACGTTGTTCTTGTCAAATTTGTTGGGGATGTCCGCCACGTGATCATAATACCGGGCATATGAAAACAATACTTTCTTCCCGTCATACGACAGGTCCGGCCGCATGAAACTGCCCTCCGGAAAATCACCGGTCAGACATTCCAGCCGCGGGTTGTTACTCTTGAAATCATGCAGCAGATACATCCCGCCACCCGGCCGCGACCACCAGCCGTAATACTGGTCCGACATGTGCGGAAACCGTGTTGGCGCTCCCTTCACAAACAGGATTGTGTCAAAATCAAGCAGGGGATTTTTCAACACCAGCCGCCGGACTATTCTGTGAGCGGTATGATACACCCGCTTGCGTGCCGAGTCATCAGCATCAACCGCTAACGCGCGGAACTCTTTCTCGCATTGTTCCAGTGCCGTTTTTTCTTGCGTTGCAGTTACACCTTGCTCACGAAGATGTTCAGCCAGCTTTTTTCCGCTTTCTATAATCGGGATTGTTGGATACTCCACCCGGGTGGGCGCCGGCGGCGTCATGCCGTGCAGCGATGACCACTGACTGACACTGCTCTGCAGCGCTGGCTTGCCCAGGGCGATGGTATCCATACACCCCGGAGCAGACACTTCCACTTCATCAAGATGAAAATAACCTGTCCCCGGCAGCTGCAATCGCACATACCGGGCTGTCGTCGCGTTCAGAGGCAGTATCAGCGGATTGTTGTCCGGTTGACCGCCAAAGGGCGTGCCGTTATGCCGGTACACTTCATGAAAGGTGACTCCGTCATCCGAAACCAGCACCTGTATCTTCGCGGATAGCTCCGCGCCGAAATCCATGCGATTATAGATCGTTATCCGCGACAGCGCTGTCCTGCTGCCTAAGTCGACCTGCCACCAGGGCTGGTCCTCAGAATTGGTATGAAATCCCCAGCGGCCGTTTTTCACCCCGTCCACCGCGCCCGCCGCATCGGCCTCCGGCGGCGCCGGCGGGGCAGGCACCGCCGGAATGTACCGCTGCGTGTCCGCCCGCAGCCAGTCTGTTTCAAGCTGCGTCATGTCCGCTGCCGGGCCCGGCTCCGCCGGCACAGCGATGGATATACTACTGCTGACAACCACAAACAGGGTGCCTGCCACTACTATCATACATTTCCACTTCATTACTCGTCGTCCATGCCTGGCTTTTAATATTATCAAGAATACTATTCGAACAGTATACTTATTATGCCAATTTTATTCAAACTAAGCAGGGGTTCAGAATCGCTGTCCATCAGCCCACTCGATTACGTCCATTTCGTCCATTGTGTCCATAAAAAAAATGGCACGCATAGTTATGCGTGCCACAATTGATTAGTTTGTCCTGACAGTTGCGTTCCGCGCTGATCGGCGACCTGTGTTACCTTCGCCTCAGCATTAGCAGGCCAAGCAGTGCCACCACCATGCAGGCCGGCTCCGGTATCACGACTTCACCCGGATTGTCCCGCAGTTCAGCTATTAATTCATCTCCTAAGGCGAAATCATAGATCTGGACATCATCAATATATCCGTCAATGGTCCGTTCCGGTATGCCTTTTTCAG
>CAZCLS010000028.1:14809-16259 GCA_964499565.1 uncultured bacterium | reverse complement strand
GTCGTAGCGGATGTTCATCAATTTCCGGGGCACATAGCCTGTGACGGCGAATCAAAATCGGAAATAGTAATACCGTTGATAAAAAGTGATAAACTGATTGGTGTTTTAGACATAGACAGTCCGGAATACAATCGATTTACCGATGAAGACCGAACCGGACTTGAACAGCTTGCAGGGGTGTATCTGGCCGGTTCATATTTTTAACAACTAAGGAGATACAATGAGAGAAATGTTACGTATTATGATAGCATGCACACTGGGAACAACCATGATCAACGCGGAACCGGTGGCAGAAAAAACACCGATAACAATACCGATAGTGAGTGTCAGTTATTTTCCGGTGAAAGGAAAGAATATAGACCGTGAGAAGACGGGAGATGTGGGAGGGACGCTGAATGATATACGCAAAAAAGTTTCCGGTATGGAGAAGGCAGCATTGAAGACTCTTACCGACGGCACGCGGTATCACGGGTATAAAGACAAGAGCGCGGAACCGAGTTTGAAATATGAGGTCGTGAAGCACTATGAATTCAAGGAGCCGCTGCCGACGGTAAAGAAAGAGGGAGAGAAAACACCATACACTGATTATCACGCGATATTGAAGCGGATCAACGCCAAAGACTGGGTAGAAAACAAGGGAGTCAAAGAGATCTGGATATGGGGATATCACGGTGGAGTATTAGTATTATGGGAATCGAACATGGCCAGTCCGTACGGCGATATATCCAACAGCAACAGAGATCCTGACGATCTGCCGATATACAACAAAACGTACACGGTATATCATTATAATTACGGTCGCAGCGCGAATGAAGCGGTCCACAATCATCTGCATCAGATCGAGCATTTGATCAATCACATAGATGGCCGGCACCTGACGCCGCATGATCAATGGACGAACCTGTTATTCTGGGGAAAATTCGTAGGCAGTGATTTCTCACACAAAATCATCCGGCCGGGAGCAGGCTGGTGCCATTATCCGCCCAACGCGACCAGTGATTATCAGTATCACAGCACGAATGTGGTGATGAGTGATATATTTGACTGGAAGCCGGACGGGAGCGGCACAAAAACCAAAATCAGCCGTGACACATGGGATGACACGGAACTGACGTGGTATCTGTTATGGCTGCAGAGCATACCCGGCAAGGATAACGGTTTGAAGTATAAGGGCAAGAAGCTCAACAACTGGTGGATATTTAAAGGCGACTGGGATGCGGTGATGAGCAATAAGATTGGATTGGTTGAAGGTGAGCAGCCGAACTATCTTACGCTGAGTGAGGGGCGACCAAAGAAGAAATAAGGTTGTATCATACAAAGGCACGGACTGAATGCGTACGGGAATAATACTGATATGTGCATGGTATATCTCGGCAATCTTTAATGCTGAAGCAGCCGGGAAGCCGTTCGACATTCGGACAGCCAGAGCAACGATCGAGAAGCTGGCACC
>CAZCLS010000028.1:0-14709 GCA_964499565.1 uncultured bacterium | reverse complement strand
GGCGGCCGTTGGCGTTATGCCCGGAGTGCATGGCAAAAATCTGCTGGGCAACGAATGCGAACGCGGAAGAACGGTATCGCTCGCTCATGGCATATTGCGAAAAAAACGGACTTGAAAAGGAAGCTGTTTTTTTTAAGAAATCGATAAAGATACTCGTAACGGAACCGGAACCGGAAGGAAAAGCACAATGATAATATTTATCTTTTTATTATTGGCAACATATTTCAGCGCGTTTGTGTTGGGCGCGACACAATTTTACATGTTGGAAAAGATGTTGACATGGTACGGGGCGGACTCGCGCGACTGGCTTATTCAGGCAATCGCGGCAGCCATGACAGCTGGGCCGGTGCTGGTATATTTTGTATCGGGACCGTTAGCAGCGGCATTTAAGAAGAGATATGTAATGGGCATCAGTGTCTGGCTGGCGGCGGTAGTATTAGTATTCGGCGGATACCTGGGCTGGCCGTTTTCGCCCTGGCTCTATCTCATAATGATCGGATTGCTCCTGGGAATATTCAACGCGGGAAAGATGGCATCAGTACCGTTGATAAGCGGGATGTTGAAGAAAACCACAACGACAGTCAACGCGGGAATGTCAATCCTGTTTGTAGTAGGGCTCCTGACGGGCTATCCGATGGGAACGAAGCTTTTCAAAGATTATCCAAAGAAAGGGTATTTAATCGCGGCGGGATTACTTTTCATAACGGGTCTATTTGCGTTATTATGCCGTTATACCAAAGAACGAACAAAACCGTTTATAACTGAGCAGAAGCACATAGTGAGTGAGACGGGATATTTATTCAAGCGCCACGCGTTATTTTTATTAATGGGACCGATATTATGGGGAGTAGCAGGAGCCGCCAACCTGGCGATAGCTGCATTGGTGGTACGAGAAGGCATCGGAAAGGAAATGCAGGCGGCCTTTATACCGTTATGGGCGGCAGTCGGTGCGATCGCGGGCAATTTAATATCACCGTTGTTTTACCGGATGCGGTTTATCTTTGCATCGCTATTTACGTTTCTGATGGCAATATTACTGCTTTTTATCCCGGCACTTGCCGTATCATATCCCGTTGTTATCATAGGGGCTGTGATTCTGGGATTATTATTCGGGGCGGCGACAAATTTGAATGATTCAACCTTTCTGGAAAGGGTAGGCGAGGAAGGACGTGAAGGCACGGGAGCGGCATTACAGAGTGCGATGCTGGCGGTTTGTTCGGTAAGCGCGGCAGTTTTGATAACTTTCGCGTTGATATACAAACTTATTCTGCCAAACACCGCGTTTTTAATCTTCGCGTTTTTAACCCTGGTATCAACAAGTCTGGCACTGATTATGTCTTTTCGATATGGAAAGGGAGTGGAAGTGCTGATGACATTAGTGAGTTATGTGACGCAATGGGTATTAGCACTGCGGTACGACATAACCTTCAACGGCCTGGAACAGATAACGGAAAATGAAGGGCTGCTGATCCTGCCTAATCATCCGGCCGAGATGGACCCGGTTGTTTTGGTTGTACGACTCTGGCGCAGGCTGCAGCCGCGGGTAATCGTTTTGGAAGATTTCTTTCACATGCCGGTACTGAAGAATCTGTTTGCGATGCTCAGGGCATTACCGATGCCGAACATGGAAAGTGGGAAAAGCCAGTTCAAGCTGCGCAGACTCGATAAAACACTGGAAGCAGTCGTGCAGAATCTGCAGGCCGGCGACAACGTGATACTCTATCCCTCGGGTAGGTTGAGCCGGGATGGAAGGGAGATCATCGGTGGAGCATCTGCGACGCATACCGTATTGCAGGCGATACCGGATGCAAAGATACTGCTGGTCCACACAACCGGCTTGTGGGGCAGTTCATTTTCCTGGGCGTACAAGAACCAGCGACCGGACCTGGCTGCGCAGTTACTGCACGGAATAAAAGTAATATTACTGAATGGAATATTTTTTGTAAAGAGGCGGAAAATCACGGTAACGGTAAGACTGGCGGGAGAAGATTTTCCACGCGGGGCGGGCAGAGGGATTCTTAATCAATGGCTTGAAGACTGGCATGCATCATTCGGGAAGGAAGAATTAAGCCTGGTGCCATACAACCGGTTCAGCGGAAAGGTACCGAAAGTAGCTGGTGGTGAAACAGTCAAACAAATTGATATATCGGATGTACCGCAACAAATCAGGGCAGGAGTTCTGGAAGAGTTTGCGCGGATGTGCAAGACCACACCAGAGGAGTTAACGCCGGAGATGATGATCCGGGAAGATTTAGGATTTGATTCACTTGAGCTTGCCGACATCATGTCATGGCTGGACACGCGATTTAATGTAACAGATGTGGGGATACCGGATATAACGACGATAGGGTCAGTGATGGTTATCGCGGCGGGGGGAGTAGATCGTGCGGAAGACACGCCTGCGGCACGGACGCCGGAGGCATGGCTTGGGGCGCATCCGGAACCGCACATGTATGATGCGCAAACGATAATTGAATGTTTTTTACGGAATGCCGACCGGATGGGTTCGGCAGTGGCATGCGGCGATGAGATGTCGGGAGTGCTCAGCTGGAAGAGGATGAAGATTGGGGTATTATTATTTGCGGATATAATCAAAACAATGCCGGGCGAGCGGATCGGGATAATGCTAGCCTCGCTGGCGGTCACCGATATCTTGCTTATGGCGACAATGCTGGCGGGAAAAGTGCCGGTTATGATAAACTGGACGCTGGGCGAATTAAATTTGCAGCATGTAATAAAGACGGCGGATATACAGGTGATACTTACGTCCAGGCGTTTCGCTGACAATCTAGATAATGTAGCCTTTGACGAGATAGAAGATCTGCTAATATTTCTGGAAGATCTTGGCAGCGAGCGCATAGGTCTGAAAGCGAAAATCGGTGCAATACTGCGGGCTCGGAAATCGGCTGAGGCGCATATGAGGCATTATCGCTTGAACGGTGTAAAGGGTGAAGACACAGCAGTAATACTGTTTACAAGCGGATCCGAGGCGGCGCCGAAAGGAGTGCCGCTGACGCATAATAACATACTTTCAAATGTACGGGCAATCCAGAGCATATTCAAACTGACGAAAGAGGATGTTATATACTCGTTTCTGCCTCCGTTCCATTCCTTTGGGTTAACGACGACAACAATTCTACCGTTGATGTTAGGACTGCGGGTAGCACATTATCCCAATCCGACTGAAGCGCGCAAGCTGGCGGACGGGATAGCGACATGGAAGGCGACATTGATGGCAGGTACGCCAACATTTCTGGAAGCGATAATCAAGGCGGCGCAGCCGGGGCAGTTAGACAGTATGAAGCTGATGGCAACTGGTGCGGAGAAAGCGCCCGCTGAATTATTTGACAAAGTGAAAAAACTTGGCACGGGTGCGTACCTGTTGGAAGGATATGGAATAACGGAATGTTCTCCGGTGGTGTCGGCCTGCCGGCCGTGCGAGGTGCCGGTTGGGGTAGGCAAACCGCTATCGGGAGTAGAAATTATTATAATCGATTTAGAGGGCCATCAACCATTAAAGCAAGGGGAGAGGGGATTAATATTAGTGCATGGGCCGAATGTATTCAAGGGATACCTGGGAGAGAATCCGCCCAATCCGTTTATGGAACTTGAAGGAAAAAGGTGGTATAACACGGGAGACCTGGGATATATCGCGGAAGACGGGTCAATCGTCATATCAGGCCGGTTGAAACGGTTTGTGAAGATCGGAGGAGAGATGCTGAGCCTGCCGGCCATGGAAGTGGCATTGAGCGACAAATGGCCGCCGGGAGATGAGGGGCCTGTAGTGGCAGTTGAAGCGGTTGAGCGGGAAGGTGAGCGCGCTATAATGTGCATGTTTACATCACAATCGATCAGCATAGAAGAAGCCAACGCGGTTTTACGCGAAGCAGGTTTTTCGAACATTGCGCGCATAAAGCGAGTAGAGAAGGTCAATGCCATACCTTTGCTTGGCACGGGGAAGACTGATTACCAGACATTGAAGAAAAAGCTTGCTGAAATGACAGAACAGAATTGAAGCGAAAATAGTTATAAGGTTCAGTTGATTGAAGGGGACAGGTTACGTGCATAAGGACACAATAACAATCGAACCATCCCGGAGAGCCATGCAGCAACTCATACTAGTAGCGGGAACATGTATACTTCTGACGCCGGTCTATGCCGCGGAAATAACAGTAGCGAAAACAGGTGGGGATTATACTACAATCCAGGCAGCGCTGGACAATGTGGGAGCGGGAGATACGATAAGCGTCAGGGCCGGCACGTATGCAGAGCGTTTGTATATCGAGAAGAGCGGCACACCGGCTTCGCGCATAGTGCTGCAGGCACAAGCCGGGGAAGCAGTGTATATTTCCGGCGGAGCAAAAGCGAAAGCATCTGATCCGCATATGCTGTACATGCAAAACCAGTCATATATAACGGTGAGCGGATTTTCAATTTGCAGCAACAAAAACGGGTCGGGAATATTCATTGAAGGGAGCGGCAATGAGATCGTAATCAGTAGTAATCGCATATACGAGATGCGCGGCACGCATGGGATGGGTATCACGGTATACGGGACGGAAATCGCAGCAATAGCGGGCATACAGATACGCGGCAATGAGATATTCGATTGCGAGCCGGCCACGAGTGAGGCGCTGACCTTGAATGGAAATGTAAACGGATTTGTTGTTGAAGGCAATTATGTGCATGACGTAAATAATATCGGCATAGATTTTATCGGGGGAGAGACAGACATCCATGGAACGCTCGGAGCTCGGAACGGAAGATGTTCGGGCAATCGTGTTGAACGGGCCCGGTCGAGTTATGGCGGAGGATATGCGGCGGGGATATATGTAGATGGGGGCCGGAATATCATACTTGAAAAGAATAGTGTTTCGTACAGTGATATGGGCATAGAACTCGGGGCGGAAAACAGCGGTTGGAACACAACCAATATCACCGTTCGGTCGAATCTGTTGTATCTGAATGACAAAGTGGGCATAGTTTTTGGAGGATATGATTCATCGGCTGGCCGGGTACGGAACTGCAGCATACTGAACAATACACTGGTGAGAAATAACCGGTTAGGCATCAGCGGGGGAGATTTTCACGGAGAATGTATCGTGCAATACGCGGGGAATACCATTATAGAAAACAATCTGATATTTGTTGATGAGCGGGGAGATCGCAGGGCTGTATCGGAGGAGGCAGCGGCGGGGAACAGCAATAACCGGCTTGATTACAATCTTTACTATTGCAGCGCGGGCTTACAGCTGATACAGTTTCAATGGATGGGTGGAGCATATACCGGCTTCAGCACATATACGAATAGCGTAACAGGTGTTGAAGAACATTCATACGGAACGGATCCCGGTTTAGAAAATTCATCTGGACTGGATTTCCATCTGACATCGGATTCCGCGGCAATCGAAAGTGGAAATCCGGCATATCTGCCCGGGATATCGGTAACAGACTATGAAGGCAATCCGCGGGTATTAAACGGCCGGGTTGATATCGGCGCGTACGAATATGTACCGGAGCCGGGAACTTTTCTGACAGGAGTGCTGTTGACGGTATTGCTCGTTAGTTTTAAACAGCGCCGGAACAGATAGGCGGACGATACAAATCATTCGGAATCGACGAGGGAGGCACTATGTATTTTTTGAAAGCCGAAACGATTCGAGCGTTAGACCGGGAAACCATTTCCGGCGGAGTACCAGGCACCGTTTTGATGGAACGGGCCGGTTACGGTGCGTACCGGTTTTTAACCGGAATTGCCTCGCCGGACGCGGAACGGATTCTTATTGTTGCCGGAAAAGGGAATAATGCCGGGGACGCTCTGGTTGTAGCCCGGTATCTTATACAGGAAGGCAGACAAACAGAACTGCTGCTGGTGTATGACCCGACAGTTTTTTCGGGTGACGCACTCGGCAACTGGAACCGTTTACAGGAAATGAGCCCGGAGTATAGGGTTGCGGATACAACCGAGGCTATCGCGGATTACCTGGCGCTGTGGCAGGGAGATGTAATAATAGACGGACTGCTGGGAACGGGGATAAGCGGAAGCGTCAGTGAACCGATAGCTACAGCCATTAATAGAATCAACGCTCATCCGGCGCGAGTATTAGCGCTTGACATACCATCCGGACTGGCATGCGATAGCGGTATTCCCTGCGGGCGCGCGGTACACGCCGATTGGACCGCGACGTTCGCGCATGCAAAGAAAGCGATGCTGACACCAGGCGCGGCGGAGTTTTGCGGACGCGTTGAAGTAATTGACATCGGTATCAGTCCGCACCTCAGCCGAACGCTGAAGGAATCGATGGAGGGGACAGAGATACCGGCCTGTCTAAGTGCAAATGAAGCCGCGGAAATGCTTCCGCAACGGCGAATGCAGGCGCATAAAAACACCTTCGGACACGTGTTGGTTGTGGCTGGAAGCAAAGGCATGACAGGCGCGGCAGTGTTATGCGCGCAAGCAGCATTGAGAAGCGGTGCGGGGCTGGTAACTCTGGCGATTCCCGAATCGCTGTTGCCGCTTGTCGCTCCGCAGATGCCGTCTATTATGACCTTAGCGGTACCCGATGGCGGAGAAGGCATATTCGGCCCCGCCGCTCTCCCGGCAGTATTGAATCGCCTGGATCATATAGACGCGCTGGCGCTTGGGCCGGGAATCGGTCAAAGCGAATCTACCAGGCAATTCATACGAGCGATAGTGCCGCGGCTCAGAATACCAGCGGTAATAGACGCGGACGCGTTGAATTGTATTGCTGACGATAAAGACGGTATAGCACCGCTGCGAGGAAAAGCGATCGTAATCACCCCCCATCCGGGAGAGTTCGGACGTTTAGTGAAGAAAGCCAAGCCGGGCTTGGAAACCGGGGAGCGTCTGGCCGCGGCAACAGAGTTTGCGCGAGAGACGGGAATAACCATAGTACTCAAAGGATTTCAAAGCATAATAGCGTCTGCCGGGCAAGATCCCTGGATAAATTTATCGGGGAATCCGGGGATGGCGACCGCGGGGTCAGGGGATGTATTGACGGGAATAATCGGCGGATTGCTGGGTCAGGGAGTAACCCCTTTGCGGGCGGCAGTGTTGGGGGTATATCTGCATGGACTGGCGGGAGACATTGCCGCGGCTGAGCGGGGAGTGCCAGGTATGACATCTGGTGACATAAGCGATGCGCTTGGCAAGGCGGCAGGATGGATAATGGGAAATGGATGATGGAGGATGGATGATGGAGTGATGCTTTTTGCTGAATCCTGAACCCTGACAATTCAGTCGGCTTTTCCGGCTTGGCGGTAGTGTGAGCTTGTTCAACTAAAGACCCCTCTGGGTTTATCCCAGGGGTGAATGAGTTTCAATGATAAGGCTGGTAATATCACTTCCTGCAGGGGGTAGTCAATGTTTGACATGCTTGAAGGGGACCCGGCTGGAATGACAGCATGAAACAAGCAGGCAGTCCGGGTGATACCCTTGGATGCATTTGGCAGAATGACTGCCCGGGCGAATGTGGTGGAATGCGTTTTTGTGGAAGACAAACTGATTCACCGGTGAGACAAGCTCACCGGGGTTTATTTAAAGAATGGGTAATGGATAATGGAGAGATGGAATATAACGCTAAAGAGTATGATGTGATAGTGATAGGGGCGGGGCATGCGGGGTGTGAAGCGGCGCATGCGAGTGCCAGGATGGGCGCGTCTACGCTCTTGCTGACTATCCAGATAGACAGCATCGCGCAATTATCCTGCAACCCTGCGATCGGCGGGCTTGGCAAGAGCAATCTCGTGCGGGAAATCGATGCGTTGGGAGGAGTCATGGCGGACGTGATTGATCACACGGGAATTCAATTCCGGACACTCAACACCAGCAAGGGGCCGGCGGTACAGGCCTTGCGGGCCCAAGCCGACCGGCAGGAATACATGCTGTATATGCGCCGGTTGCTTGAACGGGTACCGAATCTGGATATCAAGCAGGGAATCGCTGATGAACTGCATGTGGATGACAACGGGATAACCGGAGTTGGCGCGGATGGCGGTCTGTCGGCCTGGCGGTGCAAAGCGGTGATAGTCACAACCGGGACATTTTTACGGGGAATAATACATATCGGGCAGACAACATTTCCCGGGGGGCGGATAGGCGAGTTGCCATCCAATGGACTATCAGTATCACTTGAGAAGATCGGCTTGAAATTAGGCCGTTTAAAAACCGGCACACCTCCGCGCCTGAATAGAATGAGTATAGATTACAGTAAAATGACTGAACAGCAAGGTGATCCGAATCCCCCTGCGTTTTCATTTCGATACCGGCATCCACCGGTATTGGATAACACGGAACAGGTATCGTGTTATATAACGCACACGACAAGCGAAACCAAAAAGATAATCCAGGACAATTTTGACCGCGCGCCACTATTCACCGGGCAGATTCAAAGCATAGGGCCACGGTACTGTCCGTCAATAGAAGATAAAATCCACCGGTTCAGTGAGCGTGACACGCATCATGTCTTTATCGAGCCGGAAGGGCGCAACACCGAAGAAGTGTATCCGAATGGCATATCGACGAGTCTGCCGTATGATGTACAGGTCGAGATGGTACATTCAATACCGGGTCTTGAGCGCGCCGAGATCATGAAACCGGCTTACGCGATCGAATATGATTTTTCGAATCCGATAGATTTGCGGCCGACATTAGAGAGCAAGATTGTACCGAACCTGTATTTAGCGGGACAGATCAACGGCACATCAGGATATGAGGAAGCGGGAGCGCAGGGAATGTTAGCCGCGATAAACGCCGTTGCAAAAATCCGGGAGAAGGAACCATTAATTCTGGAACGGTCGGAGGCATACCTGGCGGTTATGGTGGATGACCTGGTAACCCGGGGCACGGAAGAACCGTATCGGATGTTTACGTCAAGGGCGGAATACCGCTTGTTATTACGGCAGGACAATGCCGACCTGCGACTGACGGAATACGGGTATCGATACGGACTGATCGGCCGGGAACGCTATGAAACATTTTTGAGAAAGAAGGAGGCCATAAAGCATGAAATGCACTTTCTCTCTGAAACCAGGAAAGAGGGGCAGCCGTTATTAAAGGTATGCGGGCGGCCGAATTGCACGGAAGATGAATTTCAGAGCATCAGGGGTGAATTCAGCGACAGCCAGTTGGCCTGGGATGTAAGGGAAGAAGTATTGATCCAATGCAAGTACGAAGGATATATCGAACGGCAGCAGCGCCAGGTAGACAAGTTTGCGCGGATAGAACGGCAAAGGATACCAGAAGGGTATGACTTCATGCAGGTGCCGGGATTACGGGCGGAAGCGCGTCAGAAATTCGATTTAGTACAGCCACTGACAGTAGGGCAGGCAGGACGGATAGCGGGGATTACGCCAGCGGATGTTACGCTTCTTTCAGCATGGCTGGAGCGAAAAAAACAGATTGATATATAACAGATGATGAATAAACATCAGCGGCGTTCCACTCGGTTGCGAGGGTATGATTATTCCGGAACGCGCAGGACGGCGCCGGTGCTTGCGCTGGTAGCGAGGCGCTGATAGCGGGCCATCCAGCCGAAATCCAGGCGCCTTTCGGGTGGCGACCACGTTTTCCGGCGTTCAGTAAATTCAGCATCAGAAACCTGCGCGTTAAGCGTTTGAGCGGGAATATCAATAGAAATAATATCACCGTTCCGGAGCAAGCCGATCGTACCGCCGTCCGCGGCTTCGGGGGAAACGTGACCGATGCAGGCACCGCGGGTACCGCCGGAGAAGCGGCCATCGGTGATAAGGGCGACTTTATCACCAAGGTTCTGGCCCATGATATAGGACGTAGGTGCAAGCATTTCTTGCATGCCGGGACCGCCCTGAGGGCCTTCGTAGCGGATAATCACGACATCACCGGCTTGAACTACACCATTCAGAATACCATCACAGGCGAGTTCCTGAGAATCGTAAATGCGTGCCGGACCGGTATGAACGAGCATTTTAGGATCAACGCCGGCGCTTTTGACAACAGCGCCTTGCGGGGCTAAGTTGCCGTACAGGATGGTCAGACCGCCTTTAGCACTATAGGCATTATCGATCGAGCGGATACACTCGCGGTCTTTGGAGGCGCAGCCGGAAATGGACTCGGCCAGCGTTTTGCCGGTAACGGTCCGGCAGTCAGTATTCAGGAGGCCGTCGATTTTACTGATTTCATTAAGGATAGCTGAGATACCGCCGGCGCGGTCGACATCTTCGATATGGTAGGACGAAGAGGGACTGACCTTGCAAATATTGGGAGTTTTCTGTGCCAGGGCGTTAATGCGGGCCAGGTCGTACGGGACATCGGCGGCATGAGCGATAGCGAGTGTATGCAGGACAGTATTAGTAGAACCGCCCATAGCCATATCGAGGATAAGGGCATTATCGATCGATTCGCGGGTAACGATGTCGCGGGGGCGTACATTATGTTTGACCAGGTCGAGGAGCATACCGGCGGCGGATTGCCACAGGGCAACACGGCGTTGATCGACAGCAAGGATAGTACCGTTTCCGGGAGGCGCGATACCGAGGGCCTCGCACAGACAATTCATGGAATTGGCGGTAAACATACCTGAACAAGAGCCGGGACCGGGGCAGGCACAGGCTTCAATTTCGGCCAGTTGTTCTTCGGAGACGCTGCCGACTTTGAGGCCGCCGACAGCTTCAAAGACGCTGATAAGGTCGACGGTTTTGCCGGAGGGAGTTTTACCGGCAGCCATAGGGCCGCCGCTGGTAAAGATAGTCGGGATATTGCAGCGCAGCATGCCCATGAGCATGCCAGGCACAATTTTATCACAATTAGGAATACAGAACAGACCGTCAAAGCAATGGGAACGGATCATGGTTTCAACGCTGTCGGCGATAAGTTCGCGGCTGGCGAGAGAATATTTCATGCCGTCATGGCCCATGGCGATACCGTCACAGACGCCGATGACATTAAATTCGAAGGGAACGCCGCCTGCCTGGCGGATAGCATTTTTAACAATTTCGGCGACTTTATTCAAATGGACATGGCCGGGAATAATTTCATTAAACGAGTTACAAACACCGATAAACGGCTTATCCATATCATCACGTTTAATACCGCATGCTTTCAGGAGGCTGCGGTGGGGGGCCCGTTCAAGACCGGATTTAATAGTATCACTACGCATAAGGCAATCCTTAAATAGCTGATTAAAAACTGTAAAATACAGGGCATAGAGTATAGCAAAGCCTGAATTTAGATGTCAAGGCTAAAAACAGTGTTACTTGACGTAGAGATAGGCATTGCATACAATATGGTATTGTGCATAATGGATAGCACTTTAAAAAAGACAGGAATTTATGACGCAGCAATTGTTAAAGAATGTATTATATTCAACACGCACAGCCGAGAAGTGGGAACGGTTGCGGCGGATGATTGCGAGTGATGACAAGGTAGCAATCGTGCTGCATGGCGAACCGGATCCGGATTCACTGGCGGCGGGGTGGGCATTGAAAGTACTGTTAACACCTTTTGCTCAAAGTGTACGTATTCTGGCGACTCAGCCGGTTGAGCGGCTGCAGAACTTACGGTTGCTGCGATCATTGAAAATACCGGTAGAGTTTATGGATGAAATCCAATGGCAGGAGTTCACGAAATTCGCGGTCGTTGACGCGCAGCCGGATTTTTTTAATCCGAGCTTACCTGTTCCGTTTGATATAGTGATCGACCATCATCCGAAGCGGAGCAACTATTCATTCAAATTTTCGGATGTGAGACCGGAATACGGGTCGACGGCGACGATGATGTTAGAATACTTGTTATTGGCAGGCCGAAAGGTATCAAAAAAGCTGAGAACGGCATTGTGGTACGGATTGAAGACGGACACGGATAACATCAGCACTGCCGTTCGACCGGCGGATGTAGCCGCTTACGGGTATTTATATCACAACAGCGACCGGGCATTGATTCAATGGCTTGAGGCGAGTGAGATTCCGATGGCGTACCGGGAATATTTCATCAAAGGGCTGGAATTATTAGAGCCGAAAGACAAACAGCTGTTAGTGTACCTGGGCGATATCATCAAATCGGACGTGTGCGTGCAATTAGCTGATTTTCTGTCTTTATTCATCGGGTTGCGTTGGGTTGCCGTAGCGGGCATATGCAATGAGATGGTATATATCATACTCCGGAGCGGTGCATACGGGGTGGATGTCGGCCGGGTAGCCAAGCGGGCGTTCAACGCGTACGGGAGCGCGGGCGGCCATAAAGACAAAGCGCGGGCGGAAATACCGATAGAGACGATGAAGAAGGAGAACAAACAGGGAATGACGGAAGAGGCGATACAGACATGGCTGCACATGCAGCTGACAGGCAAAGGACGTAAGACGAGCAAGAAAAACCACAACAATAAACAAGTAATACTTACCTGAAGGAAGGGATACGTGTCAAAAGGACTGATAATAGTAGAGTCACCGGCGAAAATCAGAACTATCCGGCAAATAGTCGGACGGCGGTTTGAGATACATGCGACAGTAGGGCATATCAAGGACATACCGTCACAATCGCTGGGAGTAGATATAGAAGATAATTTTGCGATGACATTTGTGACGATCAAAGGCAAGACGAAAGTCATAAGTGATTTAAAGAGTGCGACCCGGGCAGCCGATCACATATACCTGGCAACCGACCCTGACCGGGAGGGGGAAGCGATATCGTGGCATGTAAGCCAGTTGGCGCCGCCGTCGAAACCGATCGAGCGCATAACGTTCAACGCGATCACGCGGAGTGAGATAGAGAAAGCTCTGCAGAATCCGACGCATATCAATCAGAACCTGGTAGACTCGCAGTTTGCGCGGCGGATAATCGACCGGCTGATCGGGTATCTGCTGTCGCCGGAAGCGTCGCGACATTTAGGAGAAAAATATTCAGTCGGCCGGGTGCAGAGTCCGGCGATGGCATTAATAGTAGAACGCGAGCGGGAAATCCGGGCATTTATAAGCGAGCCATATTGGATAATCAAGGCAGTTTACAACAAAAACGAAATAGAGTTTACGGCCCAGCTGAAGGAAGGACGGATTACGGATGAAAAGCGGGCGGAGGAGACGGTAAAACTGCTCGAAGCCGCGAAACGGCATGAAGTCGTGAGTGTAACGACTTCGGAAACGAAAAAGAATCCACCGCCGCCGTTTATCACATCGACATTTCAGCGGGCGGCATTCAAAGCATTCCGCATGAATTCAAAGCGGGCGATGCGGATAGCGCAGGATTTGTATGAAGGTCTTGAAGTGGAAGGCAAGCATGTGGCCTTGATAACGTATATGCGAACCGATTCACCGCGTTTATCGGCGGAAGGTATAGCCGCGGCGAAGGAGCAGGTAGGGATACAATTCGGAGCGGACTATTACATGCGCCGTAATTTCAAGGGCAAAGCATCATCGCAGGACGCGCACGAAGCGATACGGCCGGCGCATCCGGATATAACGCCGGAGATGGCGAAGCAGCACCTTGAGGGTGCGCATTTCAAGATATATGACCTGATCTACAAGCGCTGGCTTGCGTCGCAGATGAAGCCGGCGCTGTACAACCGCGTGAAAGCCGCGATCACGGCCAATGGCGTGGAGCTGGAAGCGATCGGCACGACACTGATTTTTGAAGGATTTCTACGGGCCTACGGGCGCAAACTGAATGAGGAAGAAGAGAGTGATGACGATCGGGGCCCGGTAACGCTTCCGGAATTAGGGGAAGGAGAAGTACTGAACTGTACGGGCATCAGCAACGAGAAAAAGATGACTCAGCCGCCGCCCCGGTATAATAATGGAAGCTTAGTAGAAAAGCTTGAGAAGTTGGGAATCGGACGTCCATCCACCTACGCGCAGATAGTCGATTTGATACAGGAGCGGGGATATGTGACGGAAGTTCCGCGTTCGCGTGAATTCCAACCCACGCAGAAGGGCGAGAAGCTGTATGATTATTTGAAGGTGACCCGGCCGATTGTCATTGATTATGAATTCACGGCTAGAATGGAACGCGAACTGGATGAAGTCGAAGAAGGCAAAAAGAAATACCTGGAAGTAGTGACTGATGAGTTTGAAAAGATACGGGACGCGTATGAGATGTACAAGAAGGGGGGGGGCTTTGCCATGGAACATAAGCCGACGGCGAAGCAGTTGGGATTGGCGCAACGGCTGGCGGATGTGATAAAGGAGGAAATTCCCGCGTCGGCCCTTCAGGACAGCAAGGAATTATCGGAGTGGATCGACCGCATAAAAGGCACGGAAGGTTTGCCGACCTTGCCGCCAAGCGAAAAGCAATTAAAATACGCGGAATCATTGGCAAAGAATACCGGCAATGAATTGACCGAAGAAATGAAGGCCGACTCGACCAAAATATCAAAATTTATCGACCAGGCCAGAAAAATTCTCAACCGGACTATCGTTGCCAATAAACGTGATTTTGATATCAATTATCTTGATGATGACAGTATCGAACACACCCATGTGACAATCCAGGTACTGGACATAATCGATGAAGAGGAGAAGAAGGCGGTAGGATTGCGGTTAACCCTGAATCAATCGAAGTGGATACCGCGCAGTCAGATAGTACGGCTGACAGACAAGTTGATCACGTTGAAGAACAAATGGGCTATAGACAACGTGTATGCCGGAAAAGGCAGGTCGGGCAAAAAGAAATATGCGAAAAAAGGCGCGCGTAAACGGAAGCCGGAGAGTGCTGAATAGATG